>NZ_JBXAPO010000003.1:0-188174 GCF_058804065.1 Bradyrhizobium sp. GW821-FHT13H05
GCGAGGTCAGCACCCGGCCTTCCCTGCGCCCTCTTGGACAAGAGGGTGGAGCGACCAGGCAAAGCTCGGGCGAATTGAGCCGCGAGGCTGCGAAGGCGTGTCTGCGATTCAAATGCAAGCTGGAAGAGCGAAGCTGCTGCCTCATGCTCCGTCATTACGAGCGCAGCGACTCGTCCGCCGAAGCCTTTGGCGAAGGCGGAAGCAATCCAGAATCTTTCCGCAACGGCAGTCTGGATTGCTTTGTCGCAAGGGCGCCTCGCAATGGCGGCGTGAAGCGATCGTGCTCTATCGCTCTACACGTCCGGCCTCACCGTCCCGCTGGTGCCGACATCGCGCCGTTGGTGTAGCGCGACCAGTCGGGCGTGGTTGGCTGCGACGGCCAGATCGCGGCGTTGGCGTCGCGTACCGACTGGGTGATGGGGGCGGGTTGCGCCTTGCGGGCGTGGTGGCGGTCGCTGGCGGTGGCGGTCTGGATGGTGGCGGCGGCAATCAGTGCGGCGCCGAGAATGGCAAAGGTCTTTCGCATGGTTGTTTCTCCCGTGACGACGCTCCGGCTGTGAAAAATGTCGTCGTCGCCGCTGACATGGCGATGCGTCCCGCCGAATGTCAGCAGCGCTGGCTTCACGAACGGAAGCGCTGCCATCAAATTGGGGCGAGCAAATTTCTTGGGCCTGGCCAAAAATTCGGCAATCGCCTCGCACCTCCGGTGGACTTGACCGGTGCAATCCGATTGAATGGGCTCCAATCGAGTTTTCAGGCGACAACGATGTCGAAATATCTGCTAATCCTCCTCCTGATCGCCTCGCCGGCGGCCGCGCAAGTCAAGCCCGCGCCAAAGACCTCGGCGGCGCATCCGGACCCCTGCGCCCCGATCGGGCGCACCGCGGACGGCAAGCTGGTCTACTCCATGAAATGCGAGAACCTGCCGGCGCCGCCTCCGCCTCCACCGCAGGCGGAACTGAGGGAGGCACCCGCGCCCGCCGCCGAGCCTGAGCCCGAGACGCGCCGGAGCGGCATTTTCGGCTGGTCCTACGACCGCAGGTGACTTGAGGTGACTTGCCGCGCCCCTTGCGCGATCCTGTCTGGAATGCTCTTTGCTTGAAAGTTCCCCGTGGGGCGCATCGCCCCCGATCCAGAGAGATGAGATGAGCAAACTCGTTATCCGCGCCGGCGATTTCACCTTCGATGCCCGCTTCGAGGAGCAAGCGGCGCCCAAGACCGTCGCCGCGTTCCGTAAAGCGCTGCCGTTCGAAAGCCACATCATCCATGTGCGCTGGAGCGGCGAAGCGGTGTGGATGCCGCTCGGCGACCTCGATTTCGGCGTCGGCTACGAGAACCACACCAGCTATCCCGCACCCGGCCAGATCATTCTCTATCCCGGCGGCATCAGCGAGACCGAGATCCTGATGGCCTATGGCGGCGTGAGCTTCGCCAGCAAGATGGGCCAGCTCGCCGGCAATCACTTCATCACCGTGACCTCGGGCCTGGAGAATCTGGCGACCCTCGGCAAGAGCGTGCTCTGGAAGGGCGCGCTGCCGATCCGCTTCGAGGAAGTCTGAGTGACTGATACACGCTACCCGCGCGATCTCCGCGGTTACGGCCGCAACCCGCCGCATCCACAGTGGCCCGGTAACGCGCGGGTGGCGGTGCAGTTCGTCGTCAATTTCGAAGAGGGCGGCGAGAACAACATTTTGCACGGCGACCGCGCCTCGGAGGCCTTCCTGTCCGATGTGCTGGGCGCGCAGCCCTGGCCGGGCCAGCGCCATGCCAACATCGAATCCATGTTCGAATACGGCTCGCGCGCCGGCTTCTGGCGGCTGTGGCGGATGTTCAGTGAGCGGAAGTGGCCGACCACCGTGTTCGGCGTCTCCACTGCGCTGAAGCGGAATCCGGAGATCGTCGCGGCGATGAAGGAGTCCGGTTGGGATATCGCAAGCCACAGCCTGAAATGGATCGAGCACAAGGACATGACCGAGGCGCAAGAGCGCGCCGAGATCGCCGAGTCAATCCGCGTCCATAGCGAGGCGACCGGCTCGCGTCCGCTCGGCTGGTACACCGGGCGCTCCTCGATCAACACCAACAGGTTGTTGATGGAGGAGGGCAGCTTCCTCTATCTCTGCGACTCCTATGCCGACGATCTGCCCTATTGGGTCAAGGGCGCGAAGGGCAAGCAGCTCATCATTCCCTATACGTTGGACGCCAACGACATGCGGTTCATCAACCCGCAGGGCTTTGCCGAAGGCGAACAGTTCTACACCTATCTGAAGGATGCCTTCGACGTGCTCTACGCCGAAGGTGAGACCGCGCCGAAGATGATGTCGGTCGGATTGCACTGCCGTCTCGCCGGACGTCCCGGCCGCGCCGCGGGGCTGATCCGTTTCCTGGATTATATCGGCAAGCACGAGCGTGTCTGGGTGCCGACGCGGCTCCAGATCGCGCAGCATTGGCACGACACGCACGCGCATCTGGCGGCGGATGCGTTCGAGATCGGATGAAGCTGTGATGTCGCAAATTTCGCTCGCCGATCTCAACGTTGCAAGCAAGGCCGACTTCGTCGCCGCGCTTGCCAATGTCGTCGAATATTCGCCGTGGATCGCCGAGCAGCTTGCCGCGCAGCGGCCGTTCGCCGGCATCAATCAGCTGCACGCGGCGCTGATGGCGGCGATCCAGGCTGCCGAGCCCGACGTGCAGCTGGCGCTGATCCGGGCGCATCCCGATCTCGCCAACAAGACCCAGCGTGCGGCGGGCCTGACGGCGGAATCGACCGACGAGCAGAACAGCGCCGGCCTCGATCGTCTGTCGGATGCCGAATACGCGGCGTTCGAGCGCGTCAACAATGCGTACCGCGAAAAATTCGGCTTCCCCTATATCGTCTGCGTGCGCCGTCATACCAAGGATTCCGTGCTGCGCGACTTCGAGACGCGGCTGCTCAACATCGGCAAGACCGAAACGCGACGCGCGATCGAGGAGATCGGCCGCATCTCCGCGCTGCGGCTCGACCAGCTCGTCATCGCCAACGACAAGCTCAAGGTGCACGGCCGACTCTCGACGCATGTGCTGGATAATCACGCCGGCAAGCCCGCGCCCGGTATTCCCGTCGAGCTCGTCGAGCTCGCCAATCTCGGCGAGAGCCGCGTCATTGCACGCGCCGTCACCAACGCAGACGGTCGCACCGACCAGCCATTGATCGGCGGCCGCCCGCTGCCGATCGGTCGCTACGAGCTTCGCTTCAGCGTCGCGAAATATTACGCCGAGCGCAACGTGCCGCTGTCCGACCCCCCGTTCCTCGACGAGATCCCGCTGCGCTTTGCGATCAGTGAGCCGGAAAATCACTATCACGTGCCGCTGCTGGTGACGCCGTGGAGCTATTCGACCTATCGCGGCAGCTAGACGTGCTGCGCGGATGATGCGGCTGCCGCAGCATCGGCCTCCGCCGCTGCACCGCCGCTCAATCCGTTGAAGAAGGCATTGAGCAGCACCGAGACCACCGCACAGAGCAGGATGCCGGACTCCAGCAGCGGCTGGAGATCATGCGGCAGGTTCCGGAAGAAGCCAGGCGCGGCGAGCGGGATCAGGCCAAAACCGATCGAGATCGCGACGATGAAGAGATTGTAGCGGTTGGTGCGGAAATCGACCGCGGTGAGGATGCGCGCGCCTGTTGCCGCGACCATGCCGAACATCACGAGGCCGGCGCCGCCGAGCACCACCAGCGGCACCGCCTCGACCAGTGCGGCGAGCTTGGGCAACAGCCCGAGCACGAGCATGATGCCGCCGCCTGCGATCGTCACCCAGCGCGAGCGCACGCCTGTTACCGAGACGAGTCCGACATTCTGCGAGAACGAGGTGTAGGGAAAGGTGTTGAAGATGCCGCCGAGCAGCGTCCCGACGCCGTCAGCGCGCAGACCCTTGCTCAGCGCTTCGCGGTCGATCGACTTGCCGGTGATGTCGCCGAGCGCGAGGAACATGCCGAGCGACTCGATCATCACCACGATCATGACGACGCACATGGTGATGACGGGCACCAGATGGAATTGCGGCATGCCGAAGCGGAACGGGATCACGATCGCGCCCCAGGAGGCCGCTGTGACCTTGTCGAAGTGCATCACGCCCAGAACGGTCGCTAGCACGGCGCCGGCGATGATGCCGAGCAGAACGGAGACGTTGGCGAGGAAGCCGGTGCCCCATTTGATCAGGCCGAGGATGAAGAGCAGCACGAACAGCGAGATGCCGAGGCCCTGCAACTGCCCATAGGCCGGATTGGGAAAGCTGCCGGGGATGCCGTCGACCACCTTCGTCAGCGTCGGTAATCCGCCGCCCGCCCAGTTGATGCCGACCCGCATCAGGGAGATACCGATGACGAGAATGATGGTGCCGGTGACGACGGGTGGAAACAGCGGCAGCAGCCGGCTGACGAACGGCGCGACGATGATGCCGAACAGGCCGGCTGCAATCACCGACCCGTAGATGCCGAGCAGGCCGATGTCAGGTGAAGCCGCCATGGACAGCATCGGGCCGACCGAGGCGAACGTCACGCCCATCATCACCGGCAGGCGGATGCCGACGCCGGGAAGACCGAGACATTGCACCAGCGTCGCAAGCCCGCAGGCGAACAGATCGGCGCTGATCAGGAAAGCGACGTCCTCCGGCGGCAGCTTCAGCGCTCGTCCGATGATGAGGGGCACCGCGACCGCGCCGGCATACATCACCAGCACATGCTGGAGCCCGAGTGCGAGTAGACGCGGGACAGGCAGAACCTCGTCGACGGGATGCACTTCGCTGGTCATGGATCAATCCCCCGAAATATGCCTATCCAAATTTGTCGTGCAGCGCCGGAAACAGTCGGTCCGGCTTGAAGGGCGGCGCCGTGAAGCGGATGCCGGTCGCATCGGCAATCGCATTGCCGAGCGCAGCGGCGACCGGATTGTAAGGACTCTCGCTCATCGACTTCGCGCCGAGCGGACCGATCGTGTCGGACGTCTCGGCGAAGAAGACCTCCATGCGCGGAACGTCGGCGAAGGAGGGCAGGTGATAGTCGCGGAATTTCGGGTTGGTGACGCGGCCGGTCGCGTCGATCACCATTTCCTCGTAGAGCGCAGCACCAAGCGCCTGCGCCACGCCGCCCTCGACCTGGCCGCGGCACTGCATGGGGTTGGCGACGACGCCTGCATCCGCCGCCTGCACGCTGCGGAGGATCCTGAGCTCGCCGGTGCCCTTGTTCACGGCGACGCGAAAGCCCTGGACGTTGAAGCCGACCGAGCGTGGCGTTCCGCCGGAATTGCCGCTGGCCGCGAGCGGTTGACCACGTTCGCGTGCAAGCTTCGCCAGTTCGGTAAAGGACATCCGCCGAACGCCGCTGACAACCGTCTCGCCCTCGAGCGTACAGGTTCCGACGTCGCACAGCCACGCGTCCGCGGCGGCCGCCTTCAGATCCGTCGCAAGCTGCATTGCCGCGGTATGCGTCGCCTTGCCGGCGACGAAGGTGCCGGCGCTGCCGTAGGCGCCGGTGTCGTGGCCGCCATGGGCGGTGTCGGACTGGCGCAGGCGGATTCTGTCGACGGTTGTCGCGAGCGTCGTCGCCGCGATCTGGCGGTGCACGGTGCTGGTGCCGTTGCCGAACTCGGCGGTGCCGACGGTGAGATCGAAGCCGCCGTCGTCGCTGAGCGCGATCATGGCGTCCGCGATGTGGCCGGCCGGCGGCACCGTGTCGATCATGGTCAGCGCAACGCCATCGCCGATCAGCCATTCCGGCGACAGCTCCGGCTGCGGGCCATCCGCCTGCATTGCACGCTCGACGAGGTCGAGACACTGGTCGAGCCCGTAGGAGCCGTAGAGCACGTCGTGAAATTCGGACGGCGGCGGCGACAGCATGGGATCGCCGGGCTTGACGATATTGCGCCGGCGCATGTCGTAAGGGCTGATGCCGAGCTGCTTTGCGAGCTCGTCGATCGCGGCTTCGACCGCGATCAGCGTCTGTGGCAGGCCGTAGCCGCGAAACGCGCCAGCCGGCACCGTGTTGGTGTAGACGGCGTAACCGTCCACCCGCTTGTTCGGGCAATTATAGACGCTGATGGACTCTCCCATCGCGTGGAACATCACGGGGCCGGCGTGATTGCCATAGGCGCCGGTGTTGGAGAGCACATCGAGCTGGAGCGCGGTGAGCTTGCCGTCGGCATCGGCGCCGGCCTTGATGTGGACCCGCATCGGATGCCGCGTCGAGGTCGCGATGAACTGCTCCTCGCGCGTCAACTCCAGCTTCACAGGCCGGCCGGTCTTGAGCGCGGCGAGCGCAAGAATGTCCTCGACGAACATCTCCTGCTTGCCGCCAAAGCCGCCGCCGACGCGCTCGCAGAACACGCGGACCTTGTCCATCGGAAGCTTGAAGATGTCCGACAGCGCGCGCCGGGTCAGGAACGGCACCTGCGTCGAGGTGCGGACGTTGAGCACGCCTGTTGCATCGAGCCAGGCGAGGCCGCCATGAGTCTCCAACGCCGCATGCTGCACGCGATGGCTATGGAAGGTTGCCTCGTAGGTGACGGCCGATGTCGCGAGCGCAGCCGCCACGTCACCGTACTCGCCATGCGTCTCCGCAACGAGGTTGCGCTGGGCGTCGGCGACGCGATTTTCGGTGGTGCGGTCGGGATGAATGATGGGCGCACCCGGCGCCATCGCCTGTTCGGGATCAATCAGCGCAGGCAGGATCTCGTACGCGACCTTGATCCGGCGACAGGCCTCCTCCGCAGCGCCCTCGGTCTCGGCCACGACCGCGGCAACTTTCTGGCCGATGAAGCGGACGACATTATCGAGGATGCGGGTGTCCTCGGGGTCCATCCAGTCCTTCTCATGCCGCGCGGTCGAGATCAGCACCGATGGCGCATCCTCATGCGTGAGCACCGCATGCACGCCGGCAACACCGAGCGCCTCCGACGTGTCGATCGCGACGATCCTTGCGTGCGCATGCGGCGAACGCAGCAGCTTGATGTGCAGCAGACCGTCGATGGCGGTGTCGAAGGTGTAGCGCGCCTTGCCACGCACGACGTCCGGACCTGCGGGCGCCGGCAGGCTGCGGCCGAAGGCAGCGCCGGCCTCGACGCTCTCCTCGACATTGGTCTTGCCGAGGATCGCATCCTCGATCGCGCGATAGCCGGTACAGCGGCAGATATTGCCCTTCAGCGCCACGCCGAGATCGGTGCGCTGCGCCTGGTTCAGCGAGGCGCAGGTCAGGATCATGCCGGCGGTGCAGAAGCCGCATTGAAAGCCTTGCGCGTCGAGGAAAGCCTGCTGCATCGGATGCGCGCCGCTCTCTCCACCGAGTCCTTCGATCGTAGTGACGATGTGCCCCTCGGCGCGAAATGCCGGGATCAGGCAGCTATGCACGGGCTCGCCGTCGAGCAGCACGGTGCAGGCGCCGCAGTCGCCGGCATCGCAGCCCTTTTTCACGCCGAAATGGCCAAGCTCGCGCAGGAACGTGCGCAGGCACTGCCCAGCGCGGGGCTCCTGCGGAAACGTCGTGCCATTGACCTCGAAGCTCATGACGACGCTGCTCCCAGGAGTTCGCCGCGAATCTCTTCGGCGAGCCGCAGCGTCATGTGCTTGCGCCAGAGCGGCTTGCCGTGGATGTCGGTGTGGTACAGGTCATCGGTGATTTGCTGCATGATCGCGTCGCGAAGCGCATTCGCGTCCGGCGCTTTGGGAAAAGATAGCCGGATCGGCCGTACGGTCGAAGCGGTGACCGTGAGTGCGAACGTGCCATCGGTGTCAAAGCTGCCGATCAGAAGTGCCGCCGAGCGGCCGACCGGAGCGAGCGAGATCTGGCGAAACGCCGTGCGGCGCTTCAGCGCGGCAATCGGGATATCGATTTGCCGGAGCAGGTCGCCCGGCGTCAGACGATTGCGCTGATTGCCCGTGACGAAGTCGATGACGGGAATCTTCAACTCGCCGCCGCCAGCCTTCCAGATCGTGCAGACGCCGTCGAGTGCTGATGTGAGCGAGATCATCGGACCCGCCGGCAGCGACATGCAGAGATTGCCGCCGACGGTCGCGGTCTTCCAGATCTTGAAGGAAGCAAGGAAGGCGCGGCAGCATTGGCCGATCAGCGGTGCAGCGAGCCAGTCAGGTGGGCAGGTGAATGCATCGAGTTGTGAAATAGTGCAGGTGGCGGCGATGGTGAAATGGTTCTCCGCGATCGCCAGTGCCGGCCATTTAAGATCGGCAAGATCGATCAAGCGTGTCAGGTGCGCCTGCGGTTCGGAGAACAGCCAGGTGCCGCCTGCGAGCCAAGCATCACCTGACGTCCAAACGGGCAGTTGGGAACGCGTTTGCGGATGGGCGACCGCTGTGATGGTATTCAAATCCATGGCTGCGCCGACGCTTGCCCCGAGTGATTTGTGCTGAGGGAAAGTCTTGCAAGACCAGCGCCAAGTGGCAACAACAAGTCGGAGCAATCACGCGATTGGGCTGGCCTCAGCCTTGCAGGCCAGTCGTTAACACGGGTGAGGAGAAGCAGATCATGAGCGACGCAAAGCCGATCTGGATCATGGATCCGCTGGCCATCCTTGCCGACGGGGCCGAACGCGGGGTCGTGATCCGCGATGGCCGGATCGTCGAGCTCGTGCCGGCCGGGGGTGTGCCTGCGACTGCGGATGTCGCGGTGTTCGATGCAAGCGACCACGTCGTGCTGCCGGGCCTCATCAACACTCATCATCATTTTTACCAGACCCTGACCCGGGCGCTGCCGGCGGCGATGGACCGCGAGCTGTTTCCCTGGCTCCAGGCGCTCTACCCGGTATGGGCGAAGCTGACGCCGGAGCGGCTGCAGCTCGGCGTCACCGTGGCGATGTCCGAACTGCTGCTCTCGGGCTGCACCACGACGACGGACCACCACTACGTCTTCCCCGCAGGGCTGGAGGAGTCGGTCGATATCGAGGTCGACGTCGCAAAGCGACTTGGTGTGCGCGTGCTGCTGACGCGCGGCTCGATGAACCTGTCGCAACGCGACGGCGGCCTGCCGCCCGACAGCGTCGTGCAGGACGAGGACACGATCCTCGCCGACAGCGCGCGCGTGGTGACGAAATATCACCAGCGCGGCGCGGATGCGATGGTACAGATCGCGCTGGCGCCATGTTCGCCCTTCTCAGTGACGACGTCCCTGATGCGCGCCACCGCCGATCTCGCCGACAAGCTCGACGTCCGCCTGCATACCCATCTCGCCGAGACCGAGGACGAGAACAAATTCTGCCAGCAGATGTACGGCTGCCGCCCGCTCGACTATCTCGAGCAATGCGGCTGGCTCAACGCGCGGACCTGGCTCGCCCACGGCATCTTTTTCAATGCCGACGAGATGAAGCGGCTCGGCAAGGCGAAGACGACCATCAGTCATTGTGCGTGCAGCAATCAGATTCTCGCGTCGGGTTGCTGCCCGGTGTGCGAGATGGAGGAGGCCGGCGTCGGCATCGGGCTCGGCGTCGACGGCTCGGCCTCGAACGACGGCTCGAACCTGATGCAGGAGGTGCGCGCCGCGTTCCTGCTGCAACGGGCACGCTATGGGGTGACGAAGGTCAGCCATAAGGATGCGCTGCGCTGGGCCACCAAGGGCTCGGCGGCCTGCGTCGGGCGGCCGGAGCTCGGCGAGATTGCCGTAGGCAAGGTGGCCGACCTCGCGCTGTTCAGGCTCGACGAGCTGCGCTTCTCCGGCCATGGCGATCCCTTGGCCGCATTGGTGCTGTGCGGGGCGCATCGGGCCGACCGGGTGATGGTGGCGGGGAAATGGGCCGTGATCGACGGAGCGATCCCGGGCCTCGAAATTGCCGATCTCATCCGGCGCCACAGTTCCGCGGCGCGGGCGATGCAGGCGGGATAATCTGCGCAAAAATAGAAGGAGGGGGCGACCACAAGTGCCGGGTGCTTCTGGCCACCCCCTCCGAACCTGTTCCGGGAGGAGCAGGTGATTTGGGCAATGCAAGAAGCGTGCTACTTGCCCGGCAGCTTGTCGTCGATGCCCTTGACGTAGAAATTCATACCGAGAATCTGGCCGTCAGCGAGATTGGCGCCGCCCTTGCACTCGACCTCCTTGCCGTCCTGCCCAACGACCGGGCATTTGAACGGGTGCAGCTTGCCCGCGGTGATCGCGGCCTGGGCATCCTCGGCGATCTTTTTCACGTCGTCAGGCATGTTGGTGTAGGGCGCCATCGCGAACATGTGGCTGTCGAGGCCGCCCCAGGTGTCTTCGGACTTCCAGGTTCCGGCGAGCTCGGCCTTGACGCGCTCGACGTAGTAGGGGCCCCAGGTGTCGAGGATCGAGGTCAGCTGGGTCTTCGGACCGAACTTGATCATCTCGGAATCCTGGCCGAAGGCGAACTTGCCGCGTTCGCTGGCAATCTGCATCGCCGCCGGCGAGTCCGTATGCTGCATGATGACGTCGGCGCCCTGGTCGATCAGCGCCTTGGCGGCATCGGCCTCCTTGCCCGGGTCGAACCAGGTGTTGGCCCAGATGATCTTCACCTTGATGTTCGGGTTGATGGTCTGCGCCGCCAGCATCGTCGCGTTGATGCCGGAGACGACCTCCGGGATCGGGAACGAGCCGATATAGCCGAGCACGCCGGACTTCGACATCTTGGCCGCGATCAGGCCCTGGATGTAGCGGCCCTGGTACCATTTGGCCGAGTAGGTCGACATGTTCTTGTCGCGCTTGTAGCCGGTCGAGTGCTCGAAATGTACGTTCGGGTACTTCTTGGCGACCTTCAGCGTCGGGTCCATGTAGCCGAAAGACGTGGTGAAGATCAGCTTGTTGCCGGCGCGAACGAGCTGCTCGATGGCGCGCTCGGCGTCAGGACCTTCGGGCACGTTCTCGAGCGTGGTGGTCTCGATCTTGTCGCCCAGTTCCTTGACCAGCGCGAGACGCCCCTGCTCGTGCTGGTAGGTCCAGCCGAGGTCGCCCACGGGGCCGAGGTAAATGAAGCCGACTTTCAGCTTGTCGGCGGCGGAGGCTGCACTGACGCTTCCAGCAAGCAAAAGCCCGGCAGCGAGCGCAAGAACTGATTTCCTCATCATCAATCTCCAAACATCAGGGGAAAGCCACGATCCGCAACACGTGCGCCCCATCGCACACGCCGCGGAAATGAAACTCAGCGGTCAGGCACGAACACGGTGCCGAGCGCGGCCGGTGCGGTCGAGCCGCCGGTGCGCGCGCGGGAGAGCAGGACCAGCACGATGACGGTCGCGAGGTAAGGCAGAGCCGACATGAATTGCGAGGGAATGCCGACGCCCCAACCCTGCGCGTGCAGTTGCAGGATGGTCACCGCGCCGAACAGATAGGCGCCGACGACGAGCCGGCCGGGCCGCCAGGACGAGAACACCACCAGCGCCAGCGCGATCCAGCCGCGGCCTGCGGTCATGCCCGGAATGAAGAACGGCGTATAGGCGAGCGGCAGGTAGGCGCCAGCGAGACCTGCGCAGGCGCCGCCGAACATCACGGCGAGGGTGCGGATGCGCAGCACGGGATAGCCCAGCGCATGCGCGGAGACGTGGTTGTCGCCGCAGGCGCGCAGGATCAGTCCCGCGC
The DNA here is from genome assembly GCF_058804065.1 of Bradyrhizobium sp. GW821-FHT13H05. Lineage (NCBI taxonomy): Bacteria > Pseudomonadati > Pseudomonadota > Alphaproteobacteria > Hyphomicrobiales > Nitrobacteraceae > Bradyrhizobium > Bradyrhizobium sp. GW821-FHT13H05. The sequence continues at coordinate 11,558 of NZ_JBXAPO010000003.1, forward strand.
GCGTGCGGTAGAGGAACCACCAGACACCGATGATGAGAGCGACGGAGAAGTAGACGAACGCATCTTCACCAAACAACACGCGGCCGATCAGCGGCATGTCGGTGAGGCCTGGAATGTAAAGATGCACCGCCGGCGTGATGCGTTCGCCGACGAAGCCGGCGCCGATCAGGCCGGAGAGACCGACGCCGAGAATGGTCAGGGCGAGACCCGTCGCGACCTGGTTGACGGCGAGCCCGAGGGCCATCAGCGCGAAGATCAGCGACATCAGCGTGCCCGCGACGATGCCGAACAGCGCGCCGATGAAAATCGAGCCGGTGAGCCACGCCCCGCCAAAACCGCAGGCCGCGCCGACGATCATCATGCCCTCGACGCCGAGATTAAGCACGCCGGAGCGCTCGGTCACGAGCTCGCCGGTCGCTGCGATCAGCAGCGGCGTCGACGCCGCGAGCACCGCCAGGATGATGGCTTCAATGAGTTCCACTGGCCACCTGTCGGTTCGGGAAGATAAGCTTGAAGCGGTAGAGAATGAGGGAATCGCAGGCGAGCACGTAGAACAACAGAATGCCCTGAAAAACCTTGGTGACATCCAACGGGATCTTCATCGCGATCTGCGCCTGCTCGCCGCCGATAAAGGTCAGTGCGAGAAAAAGGCCTGCAATTAGTATTCCAAGCGGGTTCAGCCGACCGAGGAAGGCGACGATGATCGCGGTAAAGCCGTAGCCCGGCGAGATGCCGGGCTGGAGATGTCCGACCGGACCTGCGACCTCGATGATGCCGGCGAGACCTGCCAGCGCACCGGAGACGGCGAAGGTCAGGATGATCAACTGGTTGGCGTTGAAGCCGCCGAACCGTGCCGCGCGAGGCGCTGCGCCGACAACGCGGATCTCAAAACCCTTGATGGTCCGTCCGAGCAGGATTGCCGCTGCTGCGACGACGAGCAGGGCGATGATCGAGCCGAGATGCAGCCGGCCGCCTTCGATCAGCAGCGGCACCGTTGCGACCGGATCGAATTCGGCCGTGGTCGGGAAGTTGAAGCCTTGCGGATCGCGCCACGGGCCGCGCACGAGATAGTCGAGGAAGAGGTCGGCGACATAGACCAGCATCAAGCTGGTCAGGATCTCGCTGGCGCCGAATTTCACCTTGCAGATCGCCGGGATCAGCGCATAGAGCGCGCCTGCTGCGGCTGCGAGCACGAACATTGCCGGCAGCACCCAGACGCCGGCATCGGTGCCTTGGGTCTTGACCGCGATCCAGCTTCCGGCGACCGCGCCGATCAGGAATTGTCCTTCGGCGCCGATGTTCCAGGCATTGGCGAGATAGCAGAGCGATAACCCGATCGCGATCATCACCAGCGGTGTCGCCTTCACCGCGATCTCCTGCAGCGAATAGCTGTCGGTGAGCGGCGCGATGAAATAGGCATGCAGCGCGAGCAGCGGATTCTTGCCGAGGATCGCGAACAGGATGGTCATGGTGACGATGGTCAGGCCGATCGCAATCAGCGGCGAGACCAGCGCGATCGTGTTGGAGCGCTCTGCGCGCTTCTCAAGCACCAACTGCATGCGCGGCCTCCTTCGGCTCCAGGCTGCTGCCGCCCATGAGAAGGCCGAGCTTTTCGCGGGTCGCCTCGCTCGTTGCGAGCGGTGCTGAAAGATGGCCGTGGAACATCACGGCGATGCGGTCGGCGATCTCCGCGAGCTCGTCGAGATCCTGGCTGGTCACCAGCACGGCGGCACCGGCCGTCGCAAGATCAAGCAACGCCTGGCGGATGACGGCGGCAGCGCCCGCATCGACGCCCCAGGTCGGCTGGCTCACCACCAGCACCGCCGGGTTGCGCAGGATTTCGCGGCCGACGATGAACTTTTGCAGATTGCCGCCGGAGAGGGATGCTGCTTCGGGATCGCGCTTGGCCTTGCGGACGTCGAACGTCTCGGTCGCGCGGTCCACGGTCTTCAGCGTGGCCGCGGTGTCGATGAAGCCGTGATTGACCATGCCGCTGGCGGCATGCCCGGTCAGAAGCGCGTTCTCCGACAGCTTCATGCGCGGTGCCGTGCCGTGGCCGAGCCGCTCCTCGGGCACGAAGGCGGCACCCAGCTTGCGCCGTTGCGTGATCGACAGATGCCCGGCCGCAATGCCCTCGATCACCACCGTGCCGGGGTCCTTCGAGAGTCGCTCGCCGGAGAGCGCGGCGAACAGTTCGTCCTGGCCGTTGCCGGCGACGCCGGCGATGCCGAGGATTTCGCCGCCTTTGAGCTCGAACGAGATGTGCTCGAGCCGCACGCCGTGCGCCTCGGCTGGTGCGAGCGAGAGATCGTTGACGACGAGCCGCGGCACGGTGGTCTTCCGGCCAGCGGCAGCCTTCACTTCCTTGATCTCACCGCCGACCATCATGCGCGCGAGCGAGGCGGCGGTCTCGAGCCTGGGATTGCAGGTGTCGACCTTCTTGCCGCCGCGCAGGATGGTGGCGGTATCGCAGAGCCGCTTCACCTCCTCGAGCTTGTGGCTGATGTAGAGGATGGCGCGGCCTTCGGCCTTGAGGCGTTCCAGCACGATGAAGAGCTGGTCGGCTTCCTGTGGCGTCAGGACGGCGGTGGGCTCGTCCAGGATCAGGAATTTCGGGTCCTGCATCAGCGCGCGGACGATCTCGATGCGCTGACGTTCGCCGACCGACAATTGCCAGACCTCGCGCCGGGGATCGAGCGGCAGTCCGTAGGTCTTCGACACCTGCTCCAGCCGCGCCGACATGTCCTTGAAGGATTCCTTGCCGTCGAGACCGAGCGCGACGTTCTCGGCGACAGTGAGATTGTCGAACAGCGAGAAGTGCTGGAACACCATGCCGATGCCGCGGCTGCGAGCTTCCGACGGACCGGACAGCAGGATTCGTTCGCCCTGCCAGCGAATCTCGCCGGCGCTGGGCTGGATCAGCCCGTAGATCGACTTGACCAGGGTCGACTTGCCGGCGCCGTTCTCGCCGAGCAGGGCGTGGATTTCCTTCGGCCAGATATCGATGTCGATGGAATCATTGGCGAGGAAATCCCCATAGCGCTTGGTGAGCCCGAGCGTCTGGAGCAACGGCGACTCGCCGGAATGCAGGCCGTTAGGCGTCGAATCTAACATTCGCTGATGCACTTGCATGGGTGAAGTGCCTCAATACTGGGCTAGTTTGAACCGCCGCGTAAGGTGTGAAAAAGCGTCATCCCTTGCTCAACGCTTCGGCAGGCGATTGACGTTGGCGAGTCGTCGCTCCTGCCGGGCGAGGATCGGATCAAGCGGTATTGGGGAGCGCCGTTGCCGTCCTCTCCCCCGCGTAGTGCCTGTTGCAAAATTGTGACGCTTCAACTCAAATCGGAACCTGCTGTGCAGGTCTGACGTGAAGTTGAGCAAAACCGCGCCAGCACGCGTATGCAATTCCTGATCGAGATCACAATCGCGTCCGACCATCGTCCCTGCACGCTTCGTTCGACATAAAAGACAAACAAAATCAAACGGGAATGACCGACAAGGACTGATATTGCGGAGCCGCGCGCACGCCACGGCGAAGCGCAAAAATCCTCAAAATTCCGAGGTGGAATACCGCCGGCTGCCAAAACATGCGGCATGCCTTGAAAGAAGTTGAGGCTTCTCACTCCTGGAGATCGGCGCAAGTGTCGCACCCAAGGGACGTTCATTTTTACGTGTCCAAACTTGGGGGTATTCAGGATGTCGTTTCGTTTGAAGGCAATTGCAGCCGCAGCGCTGTCACTTGCCACGCTCGCCACCTCTGGCCTGGCTCAGGCGGCGGATCTGCCGGTCAAGGCGGCCAAGAAGCCGGCCGACCTCCCGTTCTTCCTGGTGATCGATGACCGCGTGTCGTTCTCCTGGATGCCCAAGGGTACCGATCCCGGCATGTGGAGCCGGCGTCCGGACGGCAGCATCAACGGCACCACAGCCAAGCAGGTCTACTCTTTCACCCACTTCGACCTCTGGGCCTACGGCACCAACTTCTTCACCATCTCGATGTTCAAGTCGGGGTCGAACGACCCGGCGTCGCCCTGTATCGCGCCTGGTCTGTCGGCGGCCCTTACGCCTGCCAGCTGCGCTGGCGCGACCGAGATCTATGGGCTGTTCCGTTCGACCTTCGGTTGGAACGAGCTGTTCAACACCAAGGCCTTCAGCATGGGGCCGCTGCACAACATCTCGTTCGAAGTCGGTATGGATGGCAACTCGGAAAACACCTACCTCGCGCCGGCCAAGCGTGACGTGGTGGCCGGTCTGCAGTTTGCCTTCGATCTTCCCTACAAGGGCTACATTAACGTCGCTCCGTTGATGTACTGGGAGTTCTCGAACCGCAACGCCTTCACCCAGTGCGGTGGCGGTTTTGCCGGTGGCGCGATTCCGGGCGTGAGCTGCAACCTGAATGGCAACGTCAGCTACGACCCCACCTGGGCGGTCGAAATCAACTACTACATGGACCTCGGCTTCCTGCCGCCGAACATGCAGTTCTGGTCGATCAGCGGCCGCGCCGGCTGGTACGGCCCGAAGGGCGACTCGAACGGCCTCTCTGCGCTGTCCGGCGCCGGTATCTTCAGCACCAAGTCCAAGGTCGAGCTGAACAGCGAACCGATCCGTCTGACCTTCGACGCTTCGAAGGCGGTCTGGGGTGACAAGTATTCGCACTTCGTCGACCTCTGGGTCGCCTACCGTTACTGGCAGAACAAGTTCGGCCTTGATCATAACGCCATGGCCGGCGTCTGCACGGTCGCTGCGACTGGCGAGAGCACCAAGAGCTGCACCGAGTCGACGGTTTACGGTGGCATCACTGTGAAGTTCTGATCGGCTGACGGCCTTTGAATTACAACGATGGCGTCGTGCAGGAATGCGCGGCGCCATTGGTGTTTTCGTAGGGCGGGCAAAGGCGCAAAGCGCCGTGCCCACCATCCTCCCAGACGATTGGCGATTGGTGGGCACGCTTCGCTTTGCCCACCCTACGATTTCGAGATTGTGGTAGCGCTTATCTCGTCCACACGCCGTCGTGCAGCGCTTCGGCTTCGTCTTCCAGCAGTGGCCCGATGACCTCGGTCGGCCGCTGGCCGCTGGCAAAGACCTCGCGGCAGGGCAAATCGAGCGTGGGGTTCTCCGGATGGTTGCCGGTGACGCCGCGCAGGCGGTGCTCGCTGAGGCCGTAGACGACGCGGCCGATCCCAGCCCAGTAGATTGCGCCAGCGCACATCGCACACGGTTCGGCCGAGGAATAGAGCGTGGCCTTCGCCAGCACCTCGCGGCTGAGCGCGCGGCAGGCCTGCGTGGCGGCCAAGCGCTCGGCATGCGCTGTGCCGTCGTGATCCGGCATGTAGCCGTTCTCGGTTTCGATCAGCACCTTGCCGTCCGCATCGACGACGATGCAGCCGAAGGGATGATTGCCATGGGTAAGCGAACGGCGGGCAACCGCGAAAGACAGACGCAGAAAGTGCTCGTCGCGTTCTGACGCGCTGTCCATCGATGCTCCGCGGTTAGTGGCCCGCCATATGCCGGCCGACCACGGTGAGGTCGGCTTCGCTGGTCGGTGCTTCATACACGAATTCGCCGTGGAACATCACTACCAGCCGATCGGACAGTTCGAGCAGCTCGTCGAGATCCTCGCTGACGAGCAGCACGGCCGCGCCGCGGTTGCGCGCGGCCATGATCTCGGCGTGGATCTGCGCGACCGCCGCGAAGTCGAGGCCGAAGCAGGGATTGGCCGCGATCAGCACCTCGACGTCGCCCGCAAGCTCGCGGGCGAGCACGGCGCGCTGCACGTTGCCGCCCGACAGCGCCGAGATCGGCGTATCCGGCGTTCGGGTCTTGATCTTGTACTGGCCGATCTTCTTCTTCGCATCATCGCGGAAGGCGCCGCGGTTGAGCCACCAGCCGCCGCTCGCGAACGGCGCGCGGTCGAACTCACGGAAGGCGATGTTGTCGGCGACGCTCATGCCGCCGACGCAGGCGTTCTTTAGCGGCTCCTCAGGTAGCAGCGACATCTTGTGACGGCGCATCTCCTCGCGGCTGGCGTGATAGGGATCGCCAGCGACACGGATTTCGCCGCGTTCGGCCTCGCGTTGGCCCGCCAGCACCTCGACCAGCTGGCGCTGGCCGTTGCCGGAGACGCCCGCGATGCCGACGATCTCGCCAGCGCACACGGTGAGCGAGACGTCGTGCACGGCGATCGCGCCGGCATCGTCGAGCGCGCGGACTTTCTTCAGCTCGAGGCGGGCCCTGCCGGCTTCGCCGGTGCGCGGCGGCTGGACTGTCAGTTCCTCGGCACCGATCATGGTGCGCGCCATCTCATCCGGCGTCAGCTCGGCGACTTTGCCGGCTCCGGCCAGCTTGCCGCGCCGCAGGATCGTGACTTCGTCGGCGAAAGCCATGACCTCGCGGAATTTGTGCGTGATCATCAGGATGGTCAGCTCGCCCTTCACGACCATGTCGCGGAGCATGCCGAGCACCTCATCGGCCTCTGCCGGCGTCAGCACCGAGGTCGGCTCATCCAGGATGAGGAAGCGGCGCTTGAGATAGAGCTGCTTCAGGATCTCGCATTTCTGCCGCTCGCCGGCGGAGATGTCGGAGACCTTTGCCGAGAGCGGCACTTTGAAGGGCATGCGGGCGAGGAACGCCTCGAGCTCCTTCATCTCCTTCGACCAGTCCACCACGGCCGGCACATTGTCGCGGGCGAGCACGAGGTTCTCCGCAACCGTCATCGCCGGCACCAACGTAAAATGCTGGTAGACCATGCCGAGCCCGAGCGCGTGGGCGTCCTTGGGGTTGGCGATGGCCTGCTCGCGACCGCCGACAATGATGTCGCCTTCGGTCGCGTGGTAGTAGCCCATGATGCATTTGACGAGCGTCGACTTGCCGGCGCCGTTCTCGCCGAGCAGCGCGTGGAACGAGCCCGGCCGTACCTTCAGCTCGACATTGTCGAGCGCGAGGAAATCGCCGAAGCGCATGGTCATGGCGATGGCGTCGACGCCGAAGGCGCCTGACGGCGGAGGCGTCTCGCCGATAATCACGAAATCGCTCCAATGAAGGCGTCCGAGGTCGAGACCGCGCCGAACACGCCGCCCTGCATCTTGATCATCTTGAGCGCATGCTCGTGATTGCTCTTGTCGGTCGCGCCGCAGCAATCGTGCAGCAGCACGCATTCGAAGCCGCGGTCGTTGGCCTCGCGCATGGTGGTATGGACGCAGACGTCGGTGGTGATGCCTGTGAGAACGATGTTCTCGATACCGCGCACGCGCAGGATCAGCTCCAGATCGGTGGCGCAGAACGAGCCCTTGCCGGGCTTGTCGATGATGGGCTCACCCGGCAGGGGGGCAAGCTCCTCGATGATGTCCCAGCCGGGTTCGCCGCGGATCAGGATGCGGCCGCACGGGCCGGGATCGCCGATGCCGGCACCGATCTGGCGCGAGCGCCAGCGCTTGTTGGCGGGAAGGTCGGACAGATCAGGCCGATGGCCTTCGCGGGTGTGGATGATGTGGAAGCCCTGGGCACGCATCGCTGCGAGCAGCCTCTTGATCGGCTCGATCGGCGCCCGCGTCAGCGAGAGGTCATAGCCCATCTTGTCGACATAGCCGCCGACGCCGCAGAAATCGGTCTGCATGTCGATGATGATCAGCGCCGTGTTCTCGGGGCGGAGATCGCCATTGTAGGGCCAGGCATAGGGCTCGGACTTGATGGTGCGCTCGGGCATGGACGACCTCGTGCGGGTTTACCGGGTGATCGAGAGTTCTGCGGGGGCGCCGGTCAGCGTCCGCTTCGGCGAGCAGGTGATGATCATGATCGCCAGCGTCAGGATGTAGGGCGCGGCGTTGAAGAGGTGATAGCCGGAGGTCACGCCGACCGATTGCAGCGCGGGTCCCAGCGCCGCGGCGCCGCCGAAGGCGAGCGAGGCCCACAGGCAGAGCAGGGGATCCCAGCGCGCGAAGATCACGAGCGCGACGGCGGTAATGCCCTGTCCGGAGGACAGGCCCTCGTTCCAGCTGCCGGGATAGAACAGCGACAGGAACGAGCCGCCGATGCCGGCAAGGAAGCCGCCTGCCATGGTCGCGCGCAGGCGGATCAGCAGCACGGAGTGGCCCATGGCGCGTGCGGCATCGGAACTCTCGCCTGCCGTGCGGATGAGAAGGCCCCAGCGTGTGGTGCGGAATGCCCAATAGAGGATCGGCGCCAACGCGACGCCGATCAGGAAGAGGACATTGACGCGTAGTGCCGCGCGCAGCTGCGGGATGTCGCTCCACCAGCCGAAATCGATTGCTGGCAGCCGCGGTGCGGTCGGCTCGATCAGCGGCTTGCCGAGATAGAAGGCGAGCCCCGTGCCGAACAGCATCAAGGCGATACCGACCGCAACGTCGTTGACGCGCGGCAACGAGCAGATACCGGCATGTAGCGCGCCGAGCAGGGCGCCGGTAATGCCGGCAGCAAGCACGCCCAGCCAGGGCGACCCGGTAACATAGGAGATGCCGTAGGCGCTCATAGCGCCCATCACCAGCGTGCCTTCAAGGCCGAGATTGATGCGGCCGGAGCGCTCGGTGATGCATTCCCCTAAGCTCACGAACAGGAACGGCGTGGAGACGCGAATGGCGCCGCCGAGCACCGCAAGCGGGACGGTCCAGAGTCCGATCGATCCGTCTGCCATCAGGACTTGCCTTTCAGGAACCCGATGCGGCCGTAGAGCGCATCGCTGGCCAGCACGAAGACGAAGATGATGCCTTGCAGCACCAGCACGGAGGCGTCGGGCAATCCGAGGCGGCGTTGCAACAAGCCGCCGCTGGCGCTGATACCGCCGAGCAGGATCGCGACAGGAATGATCGCAAGCGGATTTTGTCGGGCGAGGAAAGCGACGAGGATCCCGGTGAAGCCGTAGCCCGCCGCGAGGTTGGCATTGGTGCGCCCCTGCACGGCTGCGACCTCGACCATGCCGGCAAGACCCGCCGCACCACCGGCGAGGAAGCAGATGGTCAGGATCAGCTTGCTGACGCCGAGGCCGACGATCTTCGCAGCGCGGATGTTGCCGCCGGCAACCCGCGCGGCGAAGCCAAACACGGTGTGATAGATCAGGATGTAGGCGGCGATCGCGGCGATCAGGCCAAACACGAGGCCCCAATGCACGTCGGTGCCGGGGATCGAGCCGATCATGTTGGCGGCACCGATCTCGCGAGTCGACGGCTTGTTGAGGCTGGCGGGATCGCGCATCAGCCCCTCGACGAGATGGTTGAGGATCGCGAGCGCGATGTAGACGAGCAGCAGGCTCGAGATGGTCTCGTTGACGCCGCGATACTGCCGCAGCGCACCGGACAGCATGATCCACAAGCCGCCGCCGACCACGCCTGCCATGACCATGGCAATCTGCACGATGAGTGGCGGCATGCCCTGAAGCATCAGTGCGGCACTGGTCGCCGACAGTGCGCCGATCAGCAGCGCGCCTTCGCCTCCGATGATCACCATGCCGAGCTGCGCGGGCAGCGCAGTGCAGAGCGCGGTGAGGATCAGGGGCGCGGCTCGCGTCAGCGTGTTCTGCCAGGAGAACCAGGTGCCGAAGGCGCCGTAGTACATGTAGAAATAGAGGTCGAGCGGGTTCTTGCCGAACATGGCGACGAAGATGCCGAAGACCACGAGCGCGCCGGCCAGCGCTGCGCCCGGGATCAGGATATATTCGATCGTGCCGCCATGGCGTTGGAGAAAGCCAGGGTCGGCGGCCGGGGCAATCGTCCCGGCCGCCTCGGCGGAATCCGCCGCTTCCGATGTCACGAAGTCGCTCCGATCACGCCTTCGACGAGATAGTCCATCTTCTCGAGCTCAGGATCTTTCTGGCCGCGATCGGTGCCCGCCGCGATGACCGTCTTGCCCTTGTTGTCGACGAGCCCACCCTTGAAGATGGCGTAGCCTTCGGCCGACAGGAATTTTGCCTTGACCTCGTCGGCATGCTTGCGCGCTTCGGCGGAGACCGCCTCGCCATAGGGCGAGGTCTTGACGATCTCTTCCTTGAGGCCGCCGCGATAGAAGTTCGGGATGCTCTCACCGGCTGCGATCATCTTGACGAATTTCGGATAGAGGGCTTCCCAATTCCACTCGGCGCCGGTGAGATACGCCTTCGGCGCGAGCGGCGACTGGTTGGTGTGGTAGCCGCAGACGAAGGCACCGCGGCGTGCCGCGTTCTCGACCATGGTCTTCGGACCGTCGACGTGGCAGGTCAGCACATCCACGCCCTGATCGATCAGGCTGTTGGTGGCTTCGGCTTCCTTGACCGGCATCGACCAGTCACCGGTGAAGATCACCTGCGTGGTGGCTTTCGGGTTGGCGAGCTTCGCCCCAAGCGCGAAGGCGTTGATGTTGCGCAGGACTTGCGGGATGGGCTTCGCCGCGACGAAGCCGAGCTTCCCGCTCTTTGAGGTGTAGCCGGCGACGATGCCGGAGATGTACTGGGCTTCGTCGATATAGCCGAAATAGCTGCCGGCGTTCTTCGGATCCTTGTCGCTCCACAGGCCGCCGCAGTGCTCGAAGCGCAGCTTCGGGAACTTGTTGGCCATCTTGATCATGTGCGGGTTGTAGTAGCCGAACGAGGTCGGGAAGAGCAGCGTGGCGCCGTCGAGGTTGATCATGGACTCGATCGTCTTCTCGACCGCGTCGGTCTCCGGCACCTTCTCTTCTTCGACCACCTTGAGGCCGGGAATCTTCTTCAGCGCTGCCGCGCCCTGCGCATGGGCCTGGTTGTAGCCATAGTCATCGCGCGAGCCGACATAGATGAAGCCGATGGTCGTGTCGGCCGCGAAGGCTGGGCGGACGCCCGCTGCCGCGCCGAGAGTGAGGGCCGCGCCGCCTTGCAACAAATGCCGTCGTGAAATCCTGCCAAAATCCATTGCTTGCTCCCCTGGCGGATGCACCGCCTTGATCTCGCGGCTACCACCGGTTTGGCGGCGCCCGGATAAGTTGTCGCAAGCTTCGTGCCAGAGACTACGAAGCATGCATTTTGATGCAAGCATCTGAAAAATAACGGATATACCTCTTATAAAGATCTTGCCGAGGAAAATGGCAGATCAATTTATAGGCAATATTATTTGATTGTATGCAGTGGAGTTAAGCAGTCTTAACCAGCTCTCGCATGTGTATGACAGGCGTCGGACGGTCTGCCGGCAAGGCGCATTCATGCTAACCACGCGCTGATTGGGATGGCGCTGGCTGCGCGATTTTGCTGGCACCGAACTTGTATCGATTGTGGCCAGGGCCGCCGCCGTGGTCCTTAGAAGATGGGAAGCTCGCCGAGATGGGTGCTGGTAACGCCGTTCACGATGCATCGCTCGGCAAGGAGATCGTTCGCCGCATCAACGAGCTCGGCGCGATCTCGGACGAACCCGAAAGGCTCACCCGCATCTATCTCAGCAAGGAGCTGCGCAAGGCCGCGGATCTCATCCTGACCTGGATGCGCGAAGCCGGCATGAGCGCGCATCTTGATGCGATCGCCAATGTCTGCGGCCGCTATGAAGGTGAACGGCCGGGTGCGCCATGCCTGATGCTCGGCTCGCACTACGACACCGTGCGCGATGCCGGCAAATGGGATGGGCCGCTGGGTGTGATCACCGCGATCGCTTGCGTCGCCGACCTCAACCGCCGTGGCAAGCGCCTGCCGTTCGCGATCGAGGTCATCGGCTTTGCCGATGAGGAGGGTGTGCGTTTCGCCTCCACGCTGCTCGGCAGCCGTGCCGTGGCCGGCACCTTCGACGAGAGCGTCCTCAATACGCGCGACCGTGACGGTGTGTCGATGCGCGATGCACTCGTCAAGTTCGGTCTTGACCCCGATCACATCGGCGCGGCCGCGCGGGCCCGGCGCGAGCTGCTCGCCTATCTCGAACTCCACATCGAGCAGGGTCCGGTGCTGGAGGCACAGAACCTGCCTGTCGGCGTGGTCACCGCGATTGCGGGTGCGACCCGGCTCGCCGCCCGCCTCACCGGCATGGCCGGTCACGCCGGCACCGTGCCGATGGCGCTGCGCCGCGACGCGCTCGCTGGCGCTGCCGAATGCATCGGCGCGATCGAGCAGTTCTGCCGTACCGACGAGGGCGGCCTGGTCGGCACCGTCGGCTATATCCAGGCGACGCCCGGTGCCACCAACGTGATCCCCGGCGAGGTGTCCTTCACCATCGACATGCGCGCTCCGACCGACATGCATCGCAAGCGTGCGGTGGCCGACATCGTTCGCCAGATCGAGGCGATCGCAAAGCGCCGGCAGTTGGCGCTTCAGCTCGACGTCACCCATGAGAACCGCACCGCGCCGTGCGCGCCCTGGCTCAGGGACCAGATCGCGCAGGCGATCGCGGCAGAAGGTTTTTCCGTGTTCGAGCTGCCGAGCGGGGCAGGGCATGACGGCATGGCGATGATCGACATCGCCGATGTCGGCATGATTTTCGTCCGCTGCCGTGGCGGCATCAGCCATCACCCGGACGAGCATGTCGAGCTGGCCGACGCCGACGCCGGCGCGCGGGTGCTGCTCAAGGTGATCGAGAATTTCAGGCCGCGGGAGGGATAGCGGGCTCGAACTGTCAGGAGTTCGCACGTCATCGGGGCGAGACACGAATCAGCCATGCTTGGGATGGTGACCGGCCGGCGCCGGGATCACGAGACACCAGGCGCACATGAACAGCGATATTTCCTTGCCGTCACATCGCGGAAACCGATTTTACCAGGGCATGGCTGCGACCTTCGTCGCCAACGCCCTTCAAGCGGTCAATTTTCTCGGCGATCGATTACTAAGAAGGTCGCATCATTCGTTGTCGGCGATCGAGGACCTTTACCGGCACTCGATGGACAGCGCTTTTTCGGTGACCGAGTCCTTTCTCGTCACCGGGGCGCCGCACGCATCCGCCTACTATCCGCGTGACTTCGCCTGGTTCTACCCCGATGTCCTCGACCCCGAAACCATCATGGATGCGCAGGACGCAGTGCGCCGAGCCCGGTTGCTCGAAAAGAGCGTCCGCCTGTTGCTGGAGGCGGTTCGCGCCGACGTCGTCACCACGACCATCGTTCCTGCGGGACGCGGTCGATATCTCGGCGTGAACTATTTCTCGCGGCCCTCGGATACGCTGCTCGGCATTCTCGCCGGTCTCCAGCAGATGATGAGCGCCAACGAGAGGGCGTCATCCTATCTGGCGATGTCGCAATGCGCGCATGCCGGCCGCCTGCTGCTGGCCGAATACGGCGGCGACCTCAAGCGTGCGATCCTCCAGCTCGCAAGCGAGCTGGAGCCGTTCGACGATGACGGTGTCAGGTATCTGCTCTGCGACGCCCGCGCGCCGCGTTCCGCGGCGACAGACACGCGTGCCGAACGCAGGCGTTTTGTCACCAATGCCTGCGTCTATACGACCTTCGTGTGGGGCGTGCAGCTCGGGGTCGTCGACGAGGGCGAGCTGACGCGGCTGCTCGGGCGCGACCTCGCGCACTACAAGAAGGACCTGCTCCGTCTGTTCGGCAGCGGGGGCTATATCAGGCACTCCCTGGACGGTGCGGCTAGTTCGCCAGTGTTATCGGTCGCGCTGGATTTTGTCAGCGTGCATCGTGGCTTCTGGGATATGAGCGATGAGGGCGAGCGCGCGCTGTTTGCGGCCACGACGGATATGATCCTCGTCGAACCGCGGTTTCGCATCCCCAGCACCTTCCACTTCCTGGTATCCGCCGATAATCCCCGGAACAAGATGATCCACAAGATCGCGGCACCGGCCTATCAGGGGCGTTCCTCCTGGCCAACATTCAACGTCGAGTTTGCCGATCGCATGCTGGATTTTGATGAAGCCTCAAGGAGCGATACCTATCGGGCCTGCGCGCAGGGGATATTGAAGGATATCCGGACAGCAACCGAGGTCCACGGCGGCTATCAGGAACTGATCTCGGAGCAGGGTCTGAAGTATCGCACCTGGGCCTACAAGGGCGCCGTGGCGCACTCATGGTTTCCACGCTTCCTGTCCGTCTGGAGGAGGGCGTACGGAACGCCGCTCCTCCGTTGGGATGACGGGCGCTAACCCGCGGTCACGTCGACCAGCTCGCCGCCCTCGAGAACCTTGGCCGCCTTGGCGCGGTCGAGGTCACCTTCCCAGGCGGCGACCACGACCGTCGCCACGCAGTTGCCGACGAGGTTGCCAAGCGCGCGGGCCATGCCGATGAACCAGTCGACCGAGAGCACCAATACGAGGCCGATCGCGGGAATGCTCGGCACCGCATTGAGCGTCGCGGCCAGGATCACGATGGCCGAGCCCGGCACTCCGTGCGCGCCTTTAGAGGTGATCAGGGAGACGCCGAGCACCAGCAGCAGATCGCCAAAGGAGAGCGGCGTGTTGGTCGCTTGCGCGATGAACACGACGGCAAGCGTCAGGTAGATCGAGAAGGCGTCGAGGTTGAAGGAATAGCCGGTCGGAATCACGAGTCCGACCACGGAATCCTTCACGCCCATGCGCTCCAGCTTCTTCATGATCTGGGGCAGCACGGCGTCCGAGGACGCGGTCGCGAGCACGATGGTGAGCTCCTCGCGCAGGTAAGCGAGGAATTTGAGGATGTTGATTCCGGCAAGCGCCATTACGCTGCCGAGTACGCCGAGCACGAAGATGCCGACCGAGACGTAGAACAGCATCACCAGCGACACGAGCTGCTTCAGCGAGCCGACGCCGTATTTGCCGACGGTGTAAGCGACCGCGCCGAGCACGCCAAGTGGAGCGACACGGACGATAAGGCCCATGATACGGAACAGCACGGTGGAGGCCGCGTCGACGATGGAGGTAACGAGTGCTCCCTTCTCGCCACCGACGAGTGCAAGGCCGACGCCGAACAACACGGCGAAGAACAGCACCTGGAGCACGTCGTTGCGCGACAGGGCGTCGAACGAGGTGGTCGGGATCACGTTCATCAGGAAGGCGCCGATGCCGCCGCCGGACAGCTTGTGGGCGTTGTCGGCGTAAGTGTTGAGCGCCTTGGCATCCAGCGTCGAGGGATCGATGTTCATGCCGTGGCCGGGGCCGAACAGGTAGGCGAGCAGCAGGCCGACCACGAGGGCGACCGTCGTCATGACCTCGAAATAGAGCAGCGCCTTGACGCCGACCCGGCCGACCTTCTTGAGGTCGCCGGCGCCGGCAATGCCGTGGACGACGACACAGAACACGATCGGCGCCACGATCATCGAAATCAGCTTCAGGAAGGCGTCGCTGAGGATCTTGAGTCCGATGGCGAAGTCCGGGACGGCCATCCCCAGGATGACGCCAAGCACCAGCGCAGCCAGGACCTGGACGAACAGCGAGGCGTAGAGCGGTTTGCGCTCGGCGGCCGGGGCCGCAGCAATGGTCGACATGATGGACTCCCCCGATTTGACGCGTCTTCGACGTCAAAAGGAGCAACTACCGTGCCAGAATGTCGCGGTGAGAGCCGAAAACGCTCTATTCCGCCGCCTTGGCCGTCTTGCCGAACATCCGTGTCGGGGCCGGGAAGCCGCAGGAGCTGCCGTCGGTGACCTTGACCTGGTCTTCCCACGGCAGGCGATAGGTGCCGGCGACCATGTCCTGCATGAAGGTATAGGGGCAGTCCATCGCGCCGCCCTTCACCGCGACATAGCCGCGGTGCCAGAGCTGATAGATGTTGTTCTCGACGCCCCAATTGATGCGGGCCTCGCGCACGAGATCGGGCCGCACCTCGGCGGTGATGATCTCGTCGGCGCGGCCGGTGGTGCCGTGCGCCAGCACCGTTCCGTCGAAATTGACGATCATGCCTTCGCCCATGGAATCGAACGAGCCGTCGCTGCCGCACATGCAGACGTTTGCGGTCACCATCAGGTTCTGGAACGAGTTGGCCTGGTTGGTGAAGCGCCAGGCGTCGCGGATCGGCGCGGTGTAGCCGGCGGTGCGGATCATGATCTCTGCGCCCTTGTAGGCGCATTCGCGCGCCATCTCCGGAAACATGCCGTCGTGGCAGATGATCAGTGCGATCTTCGCGCCGTTCGGCCCCTCGATCACGGGAATGCCGACGTCACCGGGCTCCCACGGCTCGACCGGAATCCAGGGATGGAGCTTGCGATAGTAGAGCTTGATTTCGCCGTGGTCGTCGATGATCAGTCCTGAATTATAGGGATTGCCGTGCGGGTTGAACTCCATGATGGAGAAGCAGCCCCAGATCTTGTTGTCGACGCAGGCCTTCTTGAAGGCCGTGACTTCGGGCCCGTCGAGCCGGCACATGATCTCGGGATTAGTGTCCATCGAGAGGCCGTGCAGCGAGTATTCGGGGAACACCACCAGATCCATGGTGGAGAGATTGCGTCGCGCCTTGCCGACCATCCAGACGATGCGCTCGGTCTGCCTGGCCAGATCGGCCTGCGTCACGACATTCGGCAGTTGTAACTGCACCAGCCCGATGACCACGCCGTTGGGAGATTTGTTCAGCCCGCCAAGCCCGTTCATGATCAGCTCCCTTGCCGTCCGCGCGGCGGCTCCCTTGCCGTCCGCGCGGCGCCGTTGCACGCGGTTCTCGGCAGAGCAAATCCGATTTCGGCGACGCGCAAAAGTCCATTTTTCAGGCGGCGGGGGAAAGTCGGTCGCGCGAGGACCGTGGGTGTTCCCCAGAGGAGGCTGACGCCCATTGTTGCAGCGCTGAGTGCCTCAAGTCTCGGCTTGACCCTCCAAATCGCCTGATGTCAGACTTATGACATGAGTACAGCAAAACGACATATCGCCAGCCTTCGTGACGAATATGCCGAGATGACGCGGCAGCGCATCGTTGCCGCTTTCGTCGAGACGCTGGAGGACGAGGCGGCCGACGACATTTCCATGGCCGCCGTGGCCAAGCGCGCCAAGGTGGCCGAGCGGACCATCTATCGGCACTTCAAGACCCGTGCGGAGTTGTCTGCTGCGGCCGGCGAATGGATCGAGGACAACGTCTTCAGCTACATTCCCTTCACCTCGCCCGATGAGCTGCCCGAGATTTTCCGCAAGCTGTGCAAGCGGTTTGATCGTCATCCGCATCTGGCGCGCGCCATTGCGGTGACGCGGGCGGGCAGGCGGATGCGCGCGGACTTCCGGCGACACCTGATCGGGCAGCATCACAAGGCGATGGCGCCATTGGTGCGGCATCTTCCCGCGAAGGAGGTTCGGCAAGCGGAAGCGCTCGCGTCTTATCTCAACAACGTGCTGGCCTGGAATGCGATGCGCGAGGACTTTGGCATGTCCAGCGCCGAGATCGCAGACGCGATCGAGTGGGCGCTCACCACCCTTTTGAAGGATGTCCGTCAGCGCGACGCCGCCGCGGCGCGCGGCAGCAAGGCCGGGAAACCGGCGCGGAAGCGAGCCGCGGCCGCGAAAGCACCGGCGTAGCGTGAGGCAGACCATGAATGCGATCCCCGACGATCTCCTGATCAACGCGGCCGACGAGGTTCGCATCCGCCAGGATCTGGTGCTGACGGCGCTCGGCCGCGGCCCGGCCGATCGCTGCTTGCGGGTAGGCAGGTTGCTCGACGTGCACACCCGCAGCTGGAGCGAGGATCAGGAGATCGTCTTCAAGGGGCGGCGGATCGCCTGGGTTGGGCCGGCCGGCAGCTATCCCGGCGAGGTGCGCGAGCGCGTGCATCGGCCGGATCTTGCGGCCGTCCCCGGCTTCGGCGAGGTGCACAAGCATATCGAAAGCTCGCATCTGACGCCGGAATGGGAAGCGGCGCTGGTGCTGCCGCATGGCAATACCTGGACCTGCGAGGCGAGCCACGAGTTCTCCAACGTCAACGGCGCACGCAATCTCGAATTCTGGTTCGAAGCGCGCCGCCGCGGCTCGCCGCTCAAGATCTTTCCGCAACCCGGTTCGGCCGTGCCACCGACGGCTTACGAATGGGGCGGCGGCTGGTATGGCCACGATGAGCAGGCGCGCTTCATGGCCGAGAGCCTGATGGTCACCGGGCTTGACGAAGTCATGGACTGGCCGGCGGTGTGGAATCCCGACAATCCCTCCTACAAGCGGCTCTGGGGCATGATCGAGGCGACGTTCGCAGCGCGCGGCGTCGTCGAAGGCCACGCCTCCGGCTTGCGGGATCTGCCTTCCATCAACGCCTTTGCCGCTGCCGGGCTCGCGTCCGACCACGAAGTGCAGACTCCGGAGGAAACCTGGGACAAGCTCACCCGCGGCTTGTTCATCGAGCTGCGTGTCTATGCCATGGACGAGATCGTCAAATGGCTGCTCGCGAAGGGTTTGCAGGACTGGTCGCAGATCGCGTTCACGACGGATGACCGCAGTGCCAGCCACACGCTCGAGCTCGGCGCCAGCGATCACAATGCGCGGGTCGCAATCGAGGCCGGCCTCGCGCCTGAGATCGCAATCCAGTGCCTCACCATCAATCCGGCGCGGCACATGCGCATCACGCCGTTCGTCGGCAGCCTGGCTCCGGGGCGTTTCGGCGACGTCGTGTTGCTCTCGGATGTTGCCAAGCTGACGATCGCCGAGGTGTGGGCCGATGGCGCGCAGGTCTCCGAAGGCAAGCGTTACGTCGGCCAAGTGCCCGAGATCCAGTGGCCGGATTGGGCAACGAAGACGGTCAACATCAAGCGCTCGATCAAGCCTCAGGATTTCGAGCTGCGGGCCGAGGCCGGCCGTGCCACGATGAAGGCGGCCGTGATCCGTCCCTTCCATTGGCATCCCGAATTCTACACGCTCGAACTGCCGGTGCGTGACGGGGCGGTGCAGCGCGACGAGAGCGAGGCCATCACCAAATTCGCCATCGTCGACCGCTTTTCCGGTGACGGGCGCGTCGCGAAGATGTTTTGGCGCGGCTGTGGACCGCGCACGCCGGACACGGCCGTTGCTTGTTCGGTGGCGCACGACAAGCACAATATCTGGGTGGTCGGCTCGTCCGACGCGGCGATGGCAAAGGCGGTGAACGCGCTGATCGAGCTTCAGGGCGGCTGGGCGCTGGTGCGCGAGGGCGAACTCGTCGCCACCGTACGCTTCGAGGTCGGCGGGCTGATGAGCTGTCGCTCGGCGCAGGCGCTCGATGCCGAGATGCAAGCGCTCTACGCAGAAGGCCGCAAGGTCGAGTGGATGTACGAGCCGACGTTCCGGCCGCGCTGGTATCCGGGATTCCCGGAGCGGCTGATGTTTGCGACGCTGACCTGTGCCCCCTGGAGCTGGGTGCTGGTGGCGCCGTGCGAGCAGGCGCCGCTCGGATTCATCAATGTGCAGACCGGCGAAGCACACCCGGTGGTCTGGTAGGGGATTGAGATGAACGAGATGACGAAGCCGCAAGCTGCTCCCGCCGAGCCGGCGCCGCCCGCAGCCTCGGGGCTGCTGGATCGTGCCTTCCGTCTCACCGAGCGTGGCACGAGCGTTGGCCGCGAGGTGATGGCTGGCGCGACCACGTTCGCGGCGATGGCCTACATCATCGCCGTGAATCCCGCCATCATGTCCAACGCTGGAATGGATCGCGCCGATCTCGTCAGCGCCACAGCACTCGCCGCGATCCTCGGCTCGGTGATGATGGGGCTGTGGGCCAACCTGCCGCTCGCGGTCGCGCCCGCGATGGGATCGAACGTCATCTTCACCTATGTCATCGTCAAGCAGATGGGCATGCCCTGGCAGGGCGCGCTCGCCATGGTCGCCTTCACCGGCGTGCTGTTCCTGATCCTGAGCCTGTCGAAGCTGCGCGAGAAGGTTGCGAAGGACGTACCGGAAGCGCTGAAGATCGGTATCCAGGCGGCGGTCGGCACCCTCATCGTCTTTATCGCGCTGCGAGGTGCGGGATTTGTCGTGCAGAATCCATCGACCTACATCGCCATGGGATCCCTGCGCAGCCCTGCGGTGTTGCTGACGCTATTCGGCCTCCTACTCACGCCGGTGCTGGTCGCGCGCCGGGTGCCGGCAGCGCTGATCCTGTCGATTGCGTTGCTCACCGTGATCGGCTTCTTCGTTCCCGGCGCCAACGGCAAGATGGTGACGTCGGTGCCATCAGCGATCATGTCGTGGCCACGCTGGCCGACCAGCACCTTCATGGCGCTCGATATCGGCTATCTCTTCAGCCATTTCGTCGTGGCGCTGCCGCTGCTGTTCTATTTCCTGTGCGCTGAATTCTTCTCGACGCTGGGCACGCTGATCGGCGTGACCGGAGCGGCCAATCTGCGCAAGCCCGACGGCTCGATCCCCAATGCCACCGCTGCATTCGCAACCGATGCGACGGCGTCCATCGTCGGCCCGTTGCTGGGCACGTCGGTGGTGACGGCCTATATCGAGTCGATCACCGGTGTGCAGGCGGGCGGACGCACCGGCCTGACGTCGCTGACCGTCGCAGGGTTCTTCTTTCTCGCGCTGTTCTTCTGGCCGATCTTCGTCATTATCCCGGCGCAAGCGACCGCGCCTGCGCTGGTGCTCGTCGGCGTGCTGATGATGCAGGGCCTCGCCCGCATCGACATGACCGATCTCGGCAATGCGGTTCCGATCGTGCTGACGCTGCTCGTCACCGTGCTGACCAACAACCTCATCAACGGAATGGCCTTGGGCACGCTGAGCTACATCGCCTTGGAAGTGGCAGTCGGCCGGCGGTCGCAGATTCCGGCGATGGTGTGGGGCCTGGGCGTCGTGTTCATCGCTTACGCGATCGTGATCGCACAGATATTCTGACGCGTGCGTTAAGCCGCGAGGTCCAGCAATCTGCACGATCCGCGTACCAGCGCCTTGCGTCCGGCCGGTGTCATCGCCGGAACGCCGTCATCAACTGCGACAAGGCCGAGATCGACCAGGCTTTTGACGACATAAAACTTCGATAGGCGACCGTTCAACACCGGATTGCGAAGTGCCTTAAGCACTTCCCACTGGTCGGGCGAAAGATCGAAGTCGAAATCGTTGCTCATGTTGCCTCAAGCGGTAGTAACGTTCGTGCGCCTCTGTTAGCGGCGCTGCATGAAGACCATGCGACGACAATGAGTCGGGAATTCGGTGAGCAGTCTAGAACGTCTCTTCACGAATTGCCGCACTTCGTTGCGTCACAAGAATTAAGATCGTTTGCGCACGAATATCGTCCCGCTCTCCGATCACTAATTGATGATTTGCGCTTGATCGCGCGGCGAGAGCGCCGCAGTGCACGGGAAGCATCACTGTCCCATTCTGCGTCGCAATATGCACAGAAATCGTGAGGCGAGAGGGACGTGATTCTGCTACGCTGATTCGCGGGGATTGGCTTCACACGACAGGAGTGTGAGTGCATGAAGAGGCTGGTGGAAATTCGCAGTCAGGAATTCCTCTGCCGCGAGCGTGCGGCGCTGGATGCGGAGCGCCGGGTGTTTTGGCTCGCGCAGGCCCAGGAATGGGAGCAGCGCGCGCTCGACGAAATTGCGTATCACTTTCGGGAGTGCAACCTCGTCCAGGCCGAGTTGGCTGCCGCCTGACGCCGGACGACAGGTTTGATCGCCGTCTACTGATAAGTCGCCACGATGTCGGACACGGCGCGCTCGAGCTGCTGCGCGGTGGCGCATTGGCGCACCACGCTGCAAAACGTCGCATAGCGCGGCATCTCGGAATCGCCAAAGCCCCAGGCGAGCCGTCCCTCGGGATTGAGCCAGACCAGCCGCTTCGAGCGTTCGGAGATGCGGCGCAGGATGTCGGCGCGCGGATCGAGATTGTTGCTGCGGGCATCGCCGAGCACGATCACTGTGGTCTGCGGCGTCAGCGTGCTCATGAACTCCTTCTCGAAATCGACCAGCGAGGAGCCATAGTCGGACGAGCCGAAGCCGACCTTCGACATGATCTCGGCCATCGCCTCTTCCGGAGATTTCTTCTCCAGGATGTCGCTGACCTCGATCAGGTGCGAGGAGAACGCGAAGCAGTGGACGTCGTCGACCACCTCGTGCAGCGAGTGAATCAGGAGCAGGAAGAAGTCCGAGACCTGCGCGACCGAGCCGGAGACGTCGCAGATCGCGACGATTTTCGGCCGGTCGCGATGTTTGCGCTTCCATGCGGTGAGGAAGGGCACGCCGCCCCAGGCGGCGTTGCGGCGGAGCGTGCGGCGGACGTCGAGATGGCCGCGGCGCTGGCGCTTGCGCGGCTTGGAATAGCGCTCGCGCAGGCGGCGCGCGATCTGGCGGATGAGGGCGCGCATCTCCGCGACCTGGCGCCGCTCGATGCGGGCCAGCGGTGCATTGCGCAGGATCTCGTTGCGGAGGTTTTCGGTCTCCTCGCGGGCATAGAGCGCAAGGCCTTGGGCGACGGTGTCGCGGACTGCTTCGCGCAAGGCGTCCAGCGCGCCGCGGAGGCGCTCGGCCAGCGACGGATTGGTCGCGGCGAGTTCGTCGAGATCGTCGCGCAGGCGCTGTAGGCCCATGGCGTCGAGGATGCGGCTGGAGAAGATGCCGCGCTGGGTGGAATAGCGGATGTCGGATAGGGAAGCGGCACCGGACGCGCTGGCGATGGCCGCCGCGAGCGCATTGCGGTCCTGCGACAGCAGCATCTGCGCAAGCGGGCCTAACCCTTCAGGGGGCTGGCCTTCGCCTGCTTCGCCTGCTTCGCCGACCGGGCTGGAGGAGGGCGACTGATCTGCATCCTGCGTCGCATCGTCGGTATTGGCCTCGGGCTGGTCCTGCCGCGATTCCGGCTGGCTGAAGAACAGATCGAAGCAGTCGCCGAGTGCAAGCTTCTCATCTTGCGACTTGGCGAGCGTCAGCAGCAGCGCGTCGCGCAGAACGGTTCGGTCGGAAAATCCGACCTGCGACACCGCGCGCATCGCATCGATGCTTTCGGCAGGCGAGACGTGGACGCCGACGCCGCGGGCCGCCCGAAAGAAACGATGAAGGTTCTCGCGCATCGGCGTCAACCGAAGACGTTGGACCGGGCCGCCTTGGCAATGAAGGTCGTCACTTGCGGCGCAGCAGCCTCGATGTCGGCCTCGTATTTCAGGAGCACGTTGAGCGTGTCCTTGACAATTTCCGTATCGAGCTCCGTGGCCTGAAGCAGCACCAGCACGCGGGCCCAGTCGATGGTCTCGCTGACCGAAGGCAGCTTCTTCAGATCGAGCGAGCGGATTTCGTGGATGAAGCCGACCATCTGCCGGCGCAGCGTCTGCGAGATGCCGGGGACGCGGCTCTCGACGATACGCTCCTCCAGCCGCTGCTCGGGGAAGCCGATGTGCAGATGCAGGCAGCGCCGCTTCAGGGCGTCGCCGAGGTCGCGTTCGCTGTTGGAGGTGAGGATGACCGTCGGCGGCGTGATCGCCGAGACGGTGCCGAGCTCGGGGATCGTGACCTGGAAGTCGGAGAGGATTTCCAGCAGCAGCGATTCGAATTCCGCGTCCGACTTGTCGATCTCGTCGATCAGGAGCACGCAGCCGCCGGGCTGTTCCAGCGCCTGGAGCAGGGGGCGCGGCTCGACGAATTCTTTCGAGAAGAACACGTCGCCAAAGTCATGGAGCTGATTCAGCGCATCGTGCAGCGTCTGCGCGCCGCCGAGTACTTCGCCGAGCTTGTCCTTGAGGATCTGGGTGTAGAGAAGCTGTTTTGCGTATTTCCACTCGTAGAGCGCCTTGGCCTCGTCGAGGCCTTCGTAGCATTGCAGGCGGATCATCTTCATGCCGCGCCAGCCGGCTATCGCCTTGGCAAGCTCGGTCTTGCCGACGCCCGCGGGGCCCTCGACCAGGATCGGCTTCTCGATCTGTTGCGACAGATAGACGGCGGTCGCGATCTGCCGGCTCGCGATGTAGCCCTGCGCGGCGAGGCCGCTCTCCACTGCCTCGATCGCGGTCGAGGGCTTTTGATCAGCCACGAAATGGCGCTCCCAAAGGTCTTTCTTGAAGCTTGTTCTGCCTGCGTTCCCGGCAAAGAACAAGCCTCGTTTGGGAGACATCTGACCCGCGCGGACGCCGTTTTTTCCGCTGAACGCAAATAGTTGAGCGGTTCGCCGATCGTGCGATCAGTGCCGGAGCAGCTCGCCCTTGCGGATCGTCTGCCGGACCTCGGCGCCACAATCGGCGCATTCATAGACGAAGTCGATCTTGGCAAGGCTCCAATGCGGCTCGACCTCGCGCACATACATGGGCAGGAACCCCATGCAGGTGGGGCAAATCACAGGCGCGATTTCGATGTCCTGATGATGCTGTACATAAGCTGGCATCTCGGCTCTCCTTCGCAGGCGACCACCAAACCCCGCACAAAGGCTACTGCGGGTTGCTCCAAGGCCGTCATCAACTCTTTCGAACAGAGGCGGAACGGCGGGCGTTTGTCGTTCGCTGTGACATTCTTGTTACGTCTTCTATACTGTAACAGGCGGACCAAATGCCTATTTCACAAGCCGATCCGCTTTCCACGGACCTTCACTGCAACGATAAGGGAGCAACCCCATGACGCATGCCATTCGCTTTCACAAGACCGGCGGTCCGGAAGTCCTGGTCTGGGAGGAGGTTAGTGTCGGCAAGCCCGGACCGGGCGAAGCGCGCATCCGCCACACTGCCGTCGGTCTCAACTTCGTCGACATCTACAATCGCTCCGGTGTGTATCCAGTGCAATTGCCGAGCGGTCTTGGCAGCGAGGGAGCCGGTGTCGTCGAGGAAGTCGGGTCCGGTGTCACCGATCTGAAGCCCGGCGATCGCGTCGCTTATGGTGCCTCGCCGCTCGGCGCCTATGCCGAGGCGCGGTTGATCCCAGCCGACCGTCTGCTGAAGCTGCCCGATGGCGTCGACGACAAGACCGCGGCGGCGATGATGCTGAAGGGGCTGACCACGCAATATCTGATCCGCCAGACCTACCGCGTAAAGGCCGGCGACACGATCCTGCTCCATGCCGCGGCCGGCGGCGTTGGCCTGATCCTGAGCCAGTGGGCCAAACATCTCGGCGCGACCGTGATCGGCACTGTCAGCAGCGATGAGAAGGCGAAGCTCGCCAAGGCGCATGGCTGCGATCACGTCATCATCTATACGCGAGAAGATTTCGTGAAGCGCGTCGACGAGATCACCGGGGGCAAGAAGGTGCCGGTGGTTTACGACTCCGTCGGCAAGGACACGTTTCTGAAGTCGCTGGATTGCCTCGCGCCGCTCGGCGTCGCCGCGCTGTTTGGTGCATCCTCCGGCGCGGTCGAGCCGCTCAACCTCGGCCTGCTCGCGCAGAAGGGGTCGCTCTACGTCACCCGGCCGACGCTGTTCACCTACGCCGCCAAGCGCGAGAGCCTCGTGGCGATGGCGGGTGAGCTGTTCGACGTCGTGAAGTCCGGCGCGGTCAAGATCGAGGTGCACCAGACCTATCCGCTGAAGGACGCCGCCAAGGCGCATGCCGATCTCGCCGCGCGCAAGACCACGGGATCGACCGTGCTCACGGTGTGATCTCCGGCCGGGCGCAGGCTCGCAAGCGCGTTTTCGAGCGAAGTGGATACCGGTTCGCGTAAAGAAAACGCGTCAAAAAGGAATCTAGAGCCAGTTTCGATTCTATCGGAACTGGCTCTAGGCCTGCGTCACGTCCGTTCGTGCTTACGCAGGTCGCGGGCGTGATCGAGACGGGTCGCCTGAAGCTCGACGTCATCGGGCTCGACCTCGGGGAGGGTTGCCTCGACGAGGATGGCTTCGGTCACGTCCTCGACCGAGCTCTCCACGATCTCGTGAATAAACGAGATATTCTGGTATTCGCCCGAGGCGACGCGGGAGATGACTTCGCGTCTTGTGATTTCGGGGTCGACGATCGCCTCGCGGCCGCGCCGCCCATAATCGATCATCACGACGAAATATTGCATGGAACAATCCTGTCGCGCCCGTGGTCAGGGTACGGCAGGATTATTTCTGAAAAACAGAACTTAGTCAAGCGAGATTTCCAAAAATCGGAAATCAATGCGCGGGGTGTCTATCTGCCCTTCTTGCGGGGGCGCGCCGACTTGGCACGCAGCCGTTCGAGCTGGCCCTTCGGCATCGAGAGACAGATCTCCCCGACCCAGTCGAGCTTGACGCCGACGATCGGCTTGGCGTTGAAGCTGTTGAGATTGACGACGGAGGGGGTTTTCCCCCGTTCGATGGTCTTCAAATAGCGTTCGCCGGTCTTGAGCCGGACCACGGCCTCTTCGCCGTAGAAGCTCGACAGCGGATGGCGCTGGTCCTTGTAGACCACGATCACGTCGCCGCTCTCGTATTTGGGCAGCATCGAATCGCCGACGATCTCGAATGCGACGGTTTCTTCCATGATCGGGAAGGGCAGCGCGATGTCGCCGAGACCTTCCGGGGGAACCTGTTCATAATCCGGCTCGATTACCGCGCCGGCGCCGACACGGCCCATGATCGGCGCGAGATTGAGCTCAAGATATTCCATGATCGGAATGATTTCGGACGCCTTCACCAGGCGCTCACCGCCGAGGATCTCCGACACCGCGCCGGGCCGTACGCCCATCGCCGCCGCGAGCCCGCCCTTGCTCTTGCCCGTCTTCTCCAGGCCCCGCTCGATCATCGCAACGTCCAACATGGTGATTCCCTCGATTGCTCATCGTCTCGCCTCTTGTAATCCGAAATTCGGAATTGATGCAATTATGAATATCAGAATTATTACTTGACGGATGCTTCGGAATACCGGAATGTGTGTCTCGCCGCCGGTCGTGCGATCGGAGGAGGCGCATCACAGGACAGCATCATGGAACCGGGCCATTGGTCGTCGGAGCACTCCGACGTGCTTCGAGACTGTTTTCTCAAGGGAATGTCTTACGCGGAGATCGGAAGGCGGATTAATGCAAGGTTTGGAACGGCTTACACGCGCAGCGCAGTGGTCGGCCGCGCCAAGCGGCTCGGGCTCGTTTTGCCGACATGGATGACGAGCCCCTCAATCGCACCGTCGTTGCCGGGCGAGGCCGGTCTGCCTCCGCCGCGCCGATTGGCGTTACCGCAGCTGAATCTGCCGCCGCAGTCCGCAATGAAGCCTGCGCAGGTGAAGTTGCGCTGTGTTGGCGTCCAGCCGCGCCTGATCCCGCTGGTCGAACTTGAACCGGCCGACTGCCGCTATCCCTATGGCGGCGACAAGGACGGGGAGGAGATCACCTTCTGCGGCCATCCGCGCCAGCCCGGCTCCAGCTATTGCGCGCCGCATGCGCGCCTGACGTGCCGCTCGGGAGCTGCGTCCGCCCGTGCCGCGGGGCCCGTGGTGCTGAAGCTCGTCTCCGCCGCCTGACGTTGCGGCCAGCCGTTCAATCGACAATTTTGCAAGGAGGATCCGAGTGGCACATGCCCGACGCAACAAGTCCTACAAATTGACCGAGATCCACGACCGGCGGTCCCGCGAGGTCCCGTTCAATGCCGAATTGGCGGAGATCGAGGTCGATAATCCGCTCGCGCTCGATCCCGGCGAGAAGATCATGGCCATCCGGTCCATCCGGAGCGATCCGCTCGGCCGGCTGCACGCGCACCACCAGATCGACGAGGCGCAATATCGCGGCGGGCGCGCCTTCCAGAACGATTGGGAGCGCGCGGAGCGGGGGCCTCAGGCGGTCGATACGACGCGCGAATATGTCGATGGTGCCGGCACGCGCGAGCCTGTCACCGAGAGCCAGCGACAGGCGGTGCTGCGGCTGAACCGGGTCGAGCGCGAACTCGGCACCGACGGTGCTGCGCTGGTGCACGACGTGCTCGTGCTGGGGCTGACCATGGATCAGATCGGGGAGCGCCGTGCCGTCCGGACGCAGCGCTGGAACGACTATTTCGCGCGGCGTTTTCGCGAATGCCTGGACCGGCTGGCGCTGATCTACGGCTTTGCAACGAAAACAGGGACACAGCGTGCAAGCCAGCGCAGATGATTGCAGGCACGCTGGCGGCCTCGGCCGCCAGCGTGCCGATCTGCTGTTTAGGGATGCGGTACGATCTGGTAGGGCGTCGTATAGGGCTCGACGCGGAGTGAGGCGTTGGCCAAAAGCCCGATCTTGGCGGTCGGCGCCTGCTGCAACTCACCGTTCGGGCCACGGTGCACGTTGTATTGCCAGACGGTGAGATCACCCTTCTGCGCCAGCGCGTGTGCAACCGCGCTCGCATCATTGCCGCCGAGGGCCTGAAGCTCGTCCGCGGACAGTCCGACGACGATTTCGTCCTTGATGGTGACGATTTTGAACAGGTTCATCCTGGTCTCCTGCGCCCATGCGCCTTGTATCGAGAGAGTGAATAGCGCGACCGCGGCGCCCTTGATGAGATCGCAGCGAGAAAGCATGCCGTCGTCCTTTGGTGCTGACGCGCGCCCGAATCAGGTCAATCCGTCAGCCATGGCGCCCGTGATCTGCGTGGCCGTTTCGCAACCGCTTGGTCGCCCGATCCTGGACAACGGTTCATGGGCGGAAAGATATCGGGAGCGATGAACCTTGATGCGACGAGGCGAGT
Organism: Bradyrhizobium sp. GW821-FHT13H05; assembly: GCF_058804065.1. NCBI lineage: Bacteria > Pseudomonadati > Pseudomonadota > Alphaproteobacteria > Hyphomicrobiales > Nitrobacteraceae > Bradyrhizobium > Bradyrhizobium sp. GW821-FHT13H05. The sequence continues at coordinate 39,864 of NZ_JBXAPO010000003.1, forward strand.
CCAAGCCGGAAGCTCAAGGGGATATGTCAGATGAAATTCGCCGGCGCTGTTTGCCTCCTCGTGTCTGTTGGTGCAGCAGGCATCGCCGCGGCCGCCGAGCCCTTCATCGGCAGCTGGACATTCACGGCCGCCGTAATCGCGCCATGGGCCGATCCCCAACGCAAGCCCGACGATACCGAGCGCGCGCGGCTGATGGGCAAGGCAGTCGTCCTGAAGGCGAAAGAGATATCGGGACCGCGGCCCATTGCCTGCGCCAAGCCGCAGTACAAGGTGACGGATTATGGCCCCGACATGATCTTCCAGGGCGCATTCGACGAGATGCGGCGTGCTGACAAGAAGGCCGATCCCAAGGCGCTTGCCGCCTCGCTCGGCTTCGCCGGCACCCCGATCAAGACTCTAGAGACCGGCTGCGAGATCGACGTTCACTTCGTCGACGATACAACCGCTGAAATTGGACTCAACAATTACGTGTATACGCTGAAGAAGCGCTAGGCCGGCTCCACCAATGTCCATTCATATCGGAAACAAGGCGAAACGCCCGCGCCTGTTGACGTCGATCGGGCTCATGTGCGTGATTGATGCTGCTTCTTGACGCAGGCGGGTGACGGCGGTTCATATTCCTGTTATCCGGAATTGCCGTGCTGCGATGCAGATGAAGCATCGCTAAGCCGGTGGTTGGGCTTGCCGGAAGGGTTGTTCCTTGGCATAATTGCAACCTGCTAGCTTGGGCCGATCTGTTTGGTTGTGTCGTTCAGCGTGCTAATCCGCCGGGGCCCTCCCGGCCTAGAGTTCGTACTGGCCGTGGTGTCCGGTCGTGGCATTGGGCTCTCGTGCGGGACCTCGATGTCGGATCAGGAACGCCGATGCTTGTCATAGGTGCGAGATGAAGAACCTCAATTTCGCGGCTGAACTGCACCTCAAGCTGGGCGCGCCTGCGAGCGGCACTGTCGAGAGTCTGCGCCTGCTCCGCGCTTTTTTGAAGCTGGCGCCTCGACAGCGTTTTGAGGTCATCAAGCTGGTGGAAGACCTCGCCACCGAAGAAGCCCTTCCCGAACACCCCCTGTCCTGAGCCGGGCCGAGCGCCTTAGGCCTTTTCCTTCGTTTTTCCGCCCAAGCCGGACAGCCGGGGACGTTCCCCCGGGGGTCGCCGCTGGAACGCGGTCCGGCAAGTGTGGTATTCAACTAAGAAAAAGGGAGGAGTGCGACCATGATCGAACCAAAGCTCGAAGTTCCGGCCGAACTGCGCGACCTGGCCGAGAAGACGATCGACCAGGCGGAAAAGGCATTCGGCATGTTTTTCGAGGCCGCCACCAAATCGATATCGTCCGTTCCGGGAGCGGGCACGGAGGTGTCGAAGCAAGCGCTCGTTTTCACCGAGCAGAACATGAAGTCGGCGTTCGAACATGCACGCAAGCTCGTGCATGCCACTGACCTTCAGGAAGCGATGCGAATTCAGTCCGACTTCCTGCGCAGTCAGTTCACCAGTGCCGGGGATCACATGCGTCAGATGACCGGCAGTTTCATGCAACCCGGGAAGGGGAAGTCCTGATTTCCGGCGTGTATACAGCGTGCCCACAAATTGATCTTGCGCGGCATGGCGATCCGATCTTCGATGTGAACGCAGGTCCATGATGGGCCACCGAATGGTCCTCATTCGCCGTCCATCATCCTTTCTGCTGATCCCTGTCGGTCCTCCGGCAGGGATTTGCAGTTTGTAGCGGGTGTCGCGATTGGCCAGCGCGCTTTGGCTTATTGTTTGAGCATGGTCTCCGCGCAAACGCGTTCCGCGTTTGTCGCGAGGGAAAATCGCTGCGCACTTTTCTGGATCATGCGCTAGCGCAGCGATCCGATATAGGCGGAGATGTCGCCGGCTTCGGTCCGGCTCAAGGGAAAGTTCGGCATCTTCGGATGCGGGTCGAGCAGGAAGAACGCGAGCTTCTCCGAATTGAAGTCCGGCCGACGCGCAACGGATGTAAAGGAGGGGACATCAGCGCTGGCCGTGGCCTGGCCATTGGCCACGACATGGCAGCTTGCACACCAGCGCTTGGCGAGGTCGGCACCATGCCCGGCATCTGCGGCGAGAGCGGACGACGAGCCGAAGCTCGAGGTCGCAGCGAGCAGCAGGCAAATTCGTCTCAAATGCTCGTGCATGGTGCAACCTTCATGCGTTCGCTTGCGGCCGTGTTCATCCGCAGCATGATCCCGGAAATTGCGAAAGATCGATACGGGCGATGATCGACCGCAGCAGCCTGCGGGCCGCGCGATAGAGATGCCGCGCAAATGCCGGCGTTCTCGTCGCGGGCAGGCCGAGGCCTTTCGTATCAAGACTTTCGGTATAGTGCGACACGTGTCTCTCCGACGCTACATGGCCTTTCTATCGTGGCCGGCCCGGAGCAACCTTGATCTGCCGCAAAGCTCCCCGGGACTAATAGTCGGCGGGGTTCATGATCATCGGGCTCTTCGTATCGGCAGGCGCGAGCGCGCTGCTGGCGCTGTCGCGCAGGAAGCGGTCGAGCGTCTCCTGGATCTTCTCCTTGACGGAGTCGGGACCGCGATCGCTCATCTCAGTGTGTTGTGCGCCGGTATGGACGATGTCGATGCCGCGCGCCCTGGCCTCTTCCGGCGTCGGCAGTACGCCCGGGTCGGTCTGGAAATGCGGATCCTTCGAGCGGAACGACAGGATCTTCATGTTGTCGCTGAGGACAAACGGCACCCGCAGATTGTCGAGCGTGATCACCTTCGACACCAGCTCCGGGTGCTGATGGGCAACATACATGGAGACGTCGCCGCCGTTGGAATGCCCAACGAGCGTAACGTGATCGTAGTCGACGTTCTCCTGCCGCCGCTTCAGTTCGCCCAGCGTGAAGAGGATGTTGGCCTCGCAGCGGATATAGACTTCACGCCGGCCGACATATTGCTGGCCGACATGGGTCATCAGCGGCGGATCGCTCGGCAGGTCCTGCTGGATGCTGGCCACGAGATAACCGCGCGCCGCGAGCGCGTTGGCGAGGAAGGAGTACTCGGTGGCCTTGACGGTATTGCCGTTGCTGATGATGGCAAGCGGCAGCTTCCAGAGACCGAGATTGGCCTTGGTCTCGTAATCGCGCCGCACCGCGATCTCGACCGAGATAGGCCGCTGGCGCGAGGCGTCGAACAGGGTCAAGGTCTCATGGCGGATCGCGAACCGGCTGACGACGAAATATTCGCCGACGCCGAGGACGCAAAGAAACGCCAGAATTGCAAACACCCTCTTCATGGTCCCGTCCAAATCACTTTCGACTGAAAATGGTCATTCAAAGCCCCCGGATCGAGCGATCGTGAGCAGGTTACGGGATTAAATTTAGGCAAGTCTGTGAGCAAGGCCGCAAAAGGGCCGCATGCCGGGGTGCGTAGCGCGCGGGCCTCGCCGCTAGAGACAGCCGCCCCTGCCGCGTTCAGGGCAGAGCCGGAACGCGCTCGACAATGTGAATAGGAAGCGCGGGCTGCGGCGCTCGTTGTCCGGCGCCCGGTAGCTCAAGGGGACCGCTACGCCGAGATCGGCCTGGAGATCGTCCGGCAGGAAAAACCGCACGCCGACCCCGGCCGACGTCAATGACAGGCCGTCGCTCAGGCGGTAGCCGTCGTTCCAGACTGCGCCGGCGTCGCCGAAGGCGTAGAGCTGATAGCCGGTCCAGTAGCGGAAATTGAGCTTCTGGTCGAAACGTACCTCGAGCGAGCCAGCAAGGCCGTTATCGCCGCTGATCTCGGCCGCGCCATAACCCCGGCCGAAGGCCGCGCCGCCGAGATAGAATTGCTGCGAGGTGAACAGCGGCCGCGATGCGGTCTGGCTCGCTGCAGACAGCTTGAGCGACCAGGCGTCGTTGAGCGACTGGTAGCGCGTGAACCAGATATTCAGCACCGAGAAGTTCGAGGCGGCGCCATCGCGCGACAGCAGATCGTCGTCGAAATGCGAAGCGCCGAAGATGTCGAGGCCCTGGCGGTAGGTCAGCGTCGCGAAATTGGTGCCGCCAAAGCGATCCTGGAGCCGGTAGTCGGCGGTCAGGCTCGCGGTTCTGATGTGGTCGTTGTACCAGGGGCCGTAAAGGTCGTGCTCGGATACGTTGCTGAACGTCCCGGCCATGGTGAGCGTGAGCCCCGATGATTGCGACATGAAGGGCACAGTGCTCGCCCGCACCTCGAAGGCCTCGGTCGTGGTGATGTCGCTGTCGAGGCGGCGCGCGTCGCCCGGCCGCACCGCGCTGTACAGGACGGACGCACCGAGCCGCACGCCGTCGACGCCGACGGGCGCGTCATAGGACAGCCTGGCAAAGCCGAGTTCGCGCGGATCGTTGGCGATGGTCGAGAGGTTGGCCGCCAGCGTGTCGCCGGGTGTGAGGTAGGAATTGAACGCCCCGGTCGCATAGGTCTGCCACGGTCCGACCGAGGACGAACCGAGATTGTCCAGGCCGAACGATGTGAAGACGTGCCAGGTCTTCAAATAGACAACAAGGCGGAAGCGGCCGGTCGCACCACCGATCTCCTCCAGCGCGGTGTCGGTGATCCGGACACCCGGCCTGCCGTTGATGAGGAAGAGCTGGCGTTCGAGCGTCGCCAGGCGCGACGGCTGCTCGGCCAGAACCGGCCCGAGCATCGGTCTGATGCCGAATTGCTCGGCGCCGTCGCCTTTCAGCTCGGCCTGCACGATGGCGCCTTCGATCACCTGGATTCGGACCTGCCCGTCGGCGATGTCTTGCGGCGGCACGATCGCCCGGCTGAGATGGAAGCCGCCGGCGCGGTAGAGATCGCTGATCGCGCCGGCGATTGCGGCGAGGTCGGCTTGCGAGACTTTCTTGCCGAGATAGGGTTGATAGACCGCAGCGATGCGATCGCCAGAGATGGCATGGGCGCCGCGGACGTTGATGCCGCGCAGCACGAATTGAGGTTGGCTATCGCCGCCGGTGTTGGGCTGGCTGACCGCCGGGAGTTTGACCGGGGGCCGATTCAGCGTTTCACGCTCGGTTTGGTTTTCAAAATATTTCTCGGGCTGCCGCGGATCGAAGCCCGGCTGGTTCGCCTGCTGCGCGAGGGCTTGCGGAATTCCTGTGAAGATCGGCGCGATCAATACCAGTGTGGTAAGGAGATGCCGCTTCTCAATGCGCACAACGAGCCGTTCTCCGTAGTTTAACGGAGAAGTGCCGATGAGCCGGTAAGAGTTCGTTAGCCGCATGATTTTTCATAGGTTTTTATGGTCAATGATTGGTTAACGGAGCCGCCCGACTTGCCGCTTCCCGCTAATTCTATCTTGAGTGATTTCGGATACGCCTCAGGACTGGTTGTAACGCTGACTGAGGATCGTCATGCTGGGCAGAGTTGGAATGCGGTGCGCCTTCGTGGCCGCGCTGATCCTGGGAACGGCTTCCGGCGCGTCCGCTGCGGATGATGGCGTCTGGTCGGTTAGCAAGTCCTCGGGCGAGGTCTGGGTTGCGGCGGACGGCGTGCAGCCTGTGTCGCTCAGTCAGGAAGGGACGCTGAAGGCCGGCGACACCATTCGCACCGGACGCAACGGACGCGTGCTGCTGGTCCGCGGCGAGGAAACGATTCTGATCTCTCCAAACTCGGTGGTCGGCTTGCCGGCGGAGAAGAAGGAGGGGCTCTCGACCACCATCATCCAGCAGGCGGGTTCGATCCTGCTCGAGGTCGAGAAGCGCAACGTCAAGCATTTCGAGGTCGAGACGCCCTATCTCGCTGCCGTGGTCAAGGGAACGCAGTTCAGCGTCACCGTTGGTGCGGGCAGCACCAAGGTCGGCGTGCTCCGCGGCCAGGTCGAAGTGTCCGACTTCAAGACCGGACAGATCGCGCAGGTCATGCCTGGACAAGCGGCCACCGTTTTTGAGCGCGGCAAGCCCGGCCTCAGCCTGAGCGGCGCCGGCACTTTCAATCCGATCGAGCACGGCAAGCCGCGCGCCTCCACGATCGAGCGCATCCCCGTGCCGAAGTCGGGCCTGGCTGCGCCGCGTAACGCGGCAAACGGCCATGCGATCCACGCGCTCGGTCCGATCGACAAGGGGACCAAGACAGCGGGTGCACCGATGCAATCGCATCAGGCGGCCGGAGGTCAGGTGCCCAAGCCCGGCGTCGTGCGGATATCGAGCTCGCTCGGAGAAGTGAAGCTGAATTTCCACAAGGTCACGAATGGTCTCGCCCACGGCGCGGTCGCGCCGGGCCGCGTGCGCAATGCGACCGCCAGCACCAGCACAGCCACGGTCTGGAGCGAAAGCTCGACGAGCACCGCCACCACAGCTTCCAACAGCTCCACCGTGACAGCCGTCATCGCAAGCAGCAGTGCATCCACCGCCAGCGCCGCATCGACGTCGTCGAGCGCAACGACGACTGTTGCGACCACGGCCGGGTCGAGCGGCGATGTGTCCAGCGGAAGCTCGGGGAGCGGAAGCAGCGGGACGGGCGCGACCGGTAACGGAAGCAGTGGCACCGGCAACAATGGCAACAATGGCAACAATGGCAACAGCGGAAACGGCAATAACGGCAACAACGGCCATCACTACGGTTGGTACAAGCATCACTAGGACCGTGCCGTTGCCATGAGGGGGAGCACGTAGCGGCGTTCGCCGCCGGTGCAGGGGAACAAAGTGAAACGCTATCGGCCGCATATTCTTGTCGTGATCGCACTGGCGGTCGTGCTGTCCACGGGCTGGCACGGCGCGCTTCGCAACGCGCTCACCGATCTGCGGTTCACCTGGCAATCGCGCGCGGCGAGCGGCAATGTCGTCGTGGTTGCGATCGACGCGCCCTCAATCGACCAGATCGGGGTGTGGCCCTGGCCACGCCGGCTTCACGCGGAGCTCCTGCACCGGCTTGAGGCGGCGGGAGCGCAGGACATTGCCTTCGACGTCGATTTCAGCACGCCGTCGGATCCGGCCTCTGACGAGGCTTTTGTCACAGCGCTTCGCGAGGTCGGCGGTTCGACGATCCTGCCGTCCTTCAAGCAGCCGACGCCGAATGGTGGCGCGGCTCACATCAATCGCCCTCTGAAGCCGTTTGGCAACCAGTCGTGGCCGGCCGTCGTCAATGTCGCGGTCGAGTCCGACGGGCTGGTTCGCCGTTACCCGTTCGGCGACAAGCTTGGCGACGCCTTGATGCCGTCGATGGCCGTCGTGCTGGCCGGGCAGGATGCCAATCGGCGGGCCCCCTTCCTGATCGACTTCAGTATCCGGGCGGCGTCCATCCCGCGCGTCTCCTATGCCGACGTGCTGCACGGCGATACCGCGACACTCGACAAGCTGAGAGACAAGAAGATCATTATCGGTGCCACGGCGCTCGAATTGGGTGACCGGTTCAGCGTTCCCAATGGTGGCATCCTCTCGGGACCCGTCCTTCAGGCGCTGGCGACGGAATCGATCCTTCAGAACCGGATGCTGCGCTGGACGTCCGATGCCGGCATGATCCTGGGCCTCGGCGCGATCTGCCTGTTGATGGTGTATTCGTGGCGCCGCTTTGCGCCGGGATTGCGCGTCGCGGTCCTCGTCGCAGCCGGAGTGGCCGTCGAGCTGACCGCGGTCCTTGTGCAGGCAAGATGGCCTTTCGTCATCGACACATCGCTGTTGCATATTGCGATCATCGCCTATCTGACGGCGATCGCGCTGGATGAGATCGATTTCCGAAGTCTTCTGGGGCGCATCGCAGAGAGCCGTTTTCATCGCATCGCGATGTCGCTTGGCGACGGTCTCGTTTGCACTGACGAGGATCACCGGATCACGGTTTGGAATCCCGGCGCGAGCGCGATCTTCGGCTATATGCCGACCGAGATCATCGGCCGTCCGTTCGAAACACTGTGCGCCGTGCGAGCTGACGGCGAAGCGGCGCCGTCCATGAGTGGTGCCGCGCGCCAGGCGCTCCTGGTCCCCGGTGGCGCGGTCGTCGTCGAGTTCGAGGGCCGGCGCAAGAACGGTGAAACGTTCCCCGTCGAAGCGAGCTTCTCGGGCTGGCAGGGAACGGACGGCTTCCAGTACGGCGCGATCTTGCGCGACATCTCGGTCCGCAAGCGCGAGGCCGAACGCGTCAGATATCTCGCCGAACACGATGCACTGACTGGCCTTGCCAACCGCAACATGCTGCATGCTGGCCTTACCAGTCTGATCGCAGAGGCGGAACGGCGATCTTCCAATGTCGCACTACTCGTGCTGGGGCTCGACGGCTTCCAGCAGATCAACGACATGCTTGGACATACGGCTGGCGATCTCGTGTTGCGAGCCGTCGCCGAGCGTCTCTGCACCGAAGCGAATGGTAAGGCGGTTGTTGCCCGGCTCAGCGGGGACGAATTTGCCATCGCGCTCGACTGCGCGGAGGCCGGCGAGCCGATTGCGGAGTTCGCCGAGCGGATCGCGCGCGCGTTCGAAGCGCCGCTTTCAACGGGCGCACGACAGCATCGCGTCAGGATCAGCATCGGGGTCGCCGTCTATCCCGAGGGTGGACACAACGCCGATGATCTCTTGAGCAACGGCCATCTCGCATTGAGCCGCGCGAAGGCGACGCGGCGCGGTGGCCATGTGATCTTCGAGAGTGCAATCAGGCAGGATCTCGAGAACCGGCTGACGCTGGAGAGTGAACTGGCCCTCGCCGCGGATCGCGGCGAGTTCGAACTGTTCTACCAGCCCCAGGTTCGCCTGGTCGACGGCAGCCTGGTTGGGGCCGAAGCGCTCATCCGCTGGCGGCATCCCGTGCGCGGCTACGTTTCGCCCGGAGAGTTCATGCCGGTGGTCAATACTTCGGCCCTGTCCGAGCGGATCGCAAACTGGGTGATGGAAACTGCCTGTCGGCAGGCGCGTGCCTGGGAAGCGTCCGGTAACAGCGTGCGCGTCGCGATCAACCTCTCCCCATCGCAGCTGCACTCCGGCGACCTCGCGCATGCGGTTGCAGCTTTGCTCGAGGCGACAGGGCTGACGCCGTCGCTGCTCGAGCTTGAGGTTACCGAAGACATCCTGCTTCATGACGAAGGCCGCGTGCTCGACATGTTCAAGCGGATCCAGCAGCTCGGCGTCCGCGTCCTGTTCGACGATTTTGGCACGGGCTACGCGAGCCTGAGCTATCTGAAGAAGTTTCCGCTCGATGGGCTCAAGATCGACCGGTCATTCGTGCTCGATCTGCTCGCCGATTCCGACGACGCCGCTATCGTCGGCTCGACCATCGGCCTCAGCAAGCAGCTCGGGCTCACGGTCGTGGCCGAAGGTATCGAGAACCGGGCGACAGCCGATTTCCTCGTCAGCATGGGGTGCGAAGAAGGGCAGGGCTATTTCTTCGGCCGTCCGATGCCTGTCGCGGCATTCGAGAAGCAATTCCTCGCGTCCGGGCTCGAAGCTGTCAGCGCCGCCTGACCCGCCTTAATTCTGTTCGCTAACGCCGACGCGCGACCGCTATACCAAACAGGAAAGCGACCAACAGGCTGGCAAGCGGCGCTTCGCGCGTGATCGCTGCGACGGTCGAGAGCGGGCGGCCGGGCTTTCGCGCCTCATCGATCGCGTAAGTGAGGTGATCGACGGCGGCGCGTAGGCCCCCCGCGACCTCACCGATCGTGTGGGAGACGTCGGTCGCGACATCAACGACTCGTTCGGCCATGCCGGGCTCGGGAGGCGGCTGCGGAATCTCCGTGCTCAAGTTCGTAAACTCCGCTTCTGATGAGTAAATGAGGCCGGCTCCTTTGGCTATCCGCGCGAGCGCTCGTTTTGAACAGCGGGTCCGAAGACCTTTGGCTATCCGCGACAGGCGCCGTTTTGAACGGCGGGAGCCGGCCTCGCAGTGAAAATGCGGTGCGCGGGAATTAGTTCCGAGATGGACGCCTGGGCCGTGAACTTTCGTAGTCGGCATACCCGGGAAACGACGGAGGCGAATCTCTGCTAGGCTGGCTCAACCTTGCTTGTCTCGGGAGACGGCCGTGACCGATCGGACCATGACGGATCGAGCCCGGCGTATCGCCTTGCTCGGCGCCCCCATCGACATGGGCGCTTCGCAGCGTGGCACCCTGATGGGCCCCGCGGCGCTGCGCACCGCGGGCCTTGCGACACTGCTCGAGAGCCTGGATCTTGAGGTCGTCGATTACGGCGATCTCTCCGCGGCCGAGATCAGGGACCTTGCCGACAAGCCGCCCGACAAGGCCAACCATTACCGCGAAATCCAGCGGTGGACGCGCGTGCTGAGCCGCAGAGGCTATGAGATCGCGAAAACCGGTGCGCTCCCGATCTTCCTTGGCGGCGATCACACGTTGTCGATGGGCTCGGTCAATGCGATGGCGCGCCACTGGCAGGAGCGCGGGCGCGAGCTGTTCGTGCTCTGGCTGGACGCGCATGCTGACTACAATACGCCGGAGACGACGATCACGGCGAACATGCACGGCATGTCGGCGGCGTTCTTGTGTGGCGAGCCGGGCCTCGATGGCCTGCTCGGCGATGACCCGCGTGCCCCGATCGATCCTGACAGGCTCGATCTGTTCGGCGCGCGCTCGATCGACAAGCTTGAGAAGGAATTGATGCGTGCACGCCGGATCAGGGTTGTCGACATGCGCCAGATCGACGAGTTTGGTGTTGCCGTTCTGATCCGCCGTGTCATCGAGCGCGTCAAGGCCTGCAACGGCGTGCTGCATGTCAGCTTCGACGTCGATTTTCTCGACCCCTGCGTCGCCCCCGGGGTGGGTACGACGGTGCCGGGAGGAGCAACCTACCGCGAGGCGCACCTGATCATGGAGCTGCTGCACGATTCCGGCGCGGTGGGATCGGTTGACATCGTCGAGCTCAATCCGTTCCTCGACGAGCGCGGCCGGACAGCGCGCACCGCGGTCGAGCTGATCGGTAGCCTGTTTGGGCAGCAGATCACCGACCGTCCGACGCCGAGTAACGCGATTGCTCCGGGCGAGTGATGAAGCGGGTGGGCGGCGATTGTGCGCTGCAAAGAAAGGAACTGCTCTTGCAGCCGGCTGATTTAGATCAGCCCTGATCGAAATCGCCTGCTTTTGAAACGGCTGCGAATTGCAAATGCCGTTGTCGGACTGTTTCATGCGGGCTCAGCGTCAGCCGAGGGCCCGCAATGAGCAGCACGATACATTCCGACAATGATCCCGTGACGGCCACACGGCGCCGTTTCCTGACAGCCGGCACGGCTGCGATTGGAGGCGCCGTTCTTGGCGCGGGCGCTGCTGCTGCGGAGACCGACAACCTTCCGCCGAATGTTCCGGAATGGATGAAGGCGCCGGGCGAGCCGACGGGAGGCCAACTCTACGGCACGCCGTCGCCGTTCGAGAAGGGTGTCGTCAGGAACATCTCGAAGACCCTCAAGCAGTACATCTCCGCGTCCAGCCGTTCGCCCTTGCAGGATCTCGACGGCATCATCACGCCGAACGGGCTGTTCTACGAGCGGCATCATGGCGGCGTTCCGACCATTGATCCGGTGCAGCACCGGCTGATGCTTCACGGTTTGGTCGAACGCCCTCTGATCTTCACCGTCGACGATCTCAGGCGTTTCCCGTCGGAGTCGCGCATCCACTTTCTCGAATGTTCGGGCAATCCCGGCTACAGCAAGCCATATGGCAAGACGGCATCGGACCTCGTGGGTTTGGTGAGCTGTGCCGAATGGACTGGCGTCAGCTTGAAGCTGGTGCTTCAGGAGGCTGGGTTGAAACCGGAGGCCAAGTGGGTGGTCGCGGAAGGTGCTGACGCAGCTGCGCTGACGCGAAGCATCCCGATCGAGAAGTGCCTCGAGGACGCCATGCTGGTCTACAGCCAGAACGGCGAGCGGCTGCGTCCGCAGCAGGGCTATCCGCTGCGGCTGTTCCTGCCCGGTTTCGAAGGCAATATGAGCGTGAAATGGCTGCGCCGCCTGCATGTGACCGCGGAGCCGGTTTATTCGCGCGAAGAGACCTCGAAATACACCGACCTGCTGCCTGACGGCACCGCGCGCGAGTTCTCCTTCTATATGGAAGCGAAGTCGATCATCACGCGTCCCTCGGGTGGCCAGCGTCTGAGCGCGCCCGGCTTCCACGAGATCACAGGCATCGCCTGGAGCGGGCACGGCAAAATCGTGCGGGTCGAGATATCCGTCGATGATGGAAAGAGCTGGCAGGACGCGCGACTGCAGGAGCCGGTGCTGACGCGGGCCCTGACGCGCTTCCGTTTGCCGTGGCAATGGGACGGCAAGCCCGCCGTGATCCAGAGCCGTGCGATCGACGAGACAGGCTACGTACAGCCGATGCTGGCCGAACTGCTCGCAGTGCGCGGCGAAAACTATTTCTACCACAACAATGCGATCTGGCCTTGGCGCATCGCGGCAGACGGCGAGGTGACCAATGCGCTGGCGTGAGATTTGCGGCATTGCCTTTGCGATCCTGCTCGTCGGCGCAAGCAGAGCGCAGGCACAAAATCCTTATGGCATCGGGCGCCCGGCGACGGCTGCAGAGATCGCGGGCTGGAATATCGATGTCGGACGCGACGGCAGCAATCTGCCGAAGGGAAGCGGTGCAGTCAGTCACGGGCGCGAGGTGTTCGCCCAGCAATGTGCCTCATGTCACGGCGACAAGGGCGAGGGCGGTTTGGGCGACCGGCTTGCCGGCGGGCAGGGCACGATCGGAACGCCAAAGCCGATTCGCACCGTCGGCAGCTATTGGCCCTATGCATCGACGCTGTTCGATTACATCCGCCGCGCCATGCCGCTGAACGCGCCGCAGTCGCTGAGTGACGAGGACGTCTATGCGGTGTCCGCCTACATTCTCAATTTGAACGGGCTGGTGGGAGCGGACGCAACGCTTGATGCAAAATCGCTCGCGGCTGTCAAAATGCCGAACCGCGACAAGTTTGTCGGCGACGCGCGACCCGACGTAAAAAAGTGAACGCATCGTGATGAATGAGTTCCATGCAATGGCTCGGAACTTGCTTAGACGAGCGCTGGAACTCGCGGGACGCATCTGAATTAACCCGTGAGAGGAAACGATACGGATCTTTCGATGACAACTGATCGCTTCGCAAACTCCATGTCCTCAGCGCTTCGTCATCCTGGTGTGATTGCGCTGATTGTGGCCGGCTTGACGATTGCGGCCATGCTGATCGTCGACCACGGACCATGGAGCCGCGCCAAAACGCAGCCGGCACACGTCGCGATGTATGCAACCACGGGAGAGGCTGCACACGCCATCGGCGCCAAGGTGCTTCAGACCGAACCGAGATCGCCGGTCGAGCCGGAACGGCCGGGGCCGAAGATGTCCCCGACCGTCAATCCCGTGACGCCGTAATCCGCTAGCTTTTGCGACCGTAATTGAGGAGGCCGCCGCTGGTCTTCGGCGGGTGCGCACGCAGTGCTTCCTCGTTCGGCTCGGTGCCCCAGCCGGGCCGGTCCGGGATGACCAGGTGGCCATCCTGAATTTCCGGCTCGTGGGTGAAGAGTTCGCGGTCCCAGGCGAGGCGATCGATGTCGATCTCCATGATGCGCAGGTTCGGCACCGCGGCGCAGAAATGTGCGTTCATCATCGAGCACAGATGGCCGTAGAAATTGTGCGGAGCGACGTTGACCTCGAACGCTTCCGCGGCGGCGGCGATCTTCATCGATTGCCAGACGCCGTTCCAGGGCGTGTCGATGATCGCGACGTCCATGGCCTGCTCATGGAAATAGGGCAGGAATTCACGCAAGCCGAGCAGCGTCTCGCACGATGAGATCGGATGCGGACTTTGCCTGCGGATATAGCCGAGCCCTTCCGGATTGAAGCTGTCGATCTCGATCCAGAACATGTCGAGGTCCGCGATGGTGCGCAGGATCTTCAGATAGCCCTCGGTTTTGGCGTTGAAGTTGCAGTCAAGCAGGATATCGACGTCGGGGCCCGCGCCATCGCGGATCGCTTCCAGGTGCATGCGCAGGTCGCGCAGGATCTTGCGGTCGACATTGATCTCGGGCGCGAAGGGCGAGCCGAAGCCGGGGCGCCAGCCGGTTGGCTTGCCGTCGTCATAGGAGAAGATGTTGGTCTTGAGGGCTGTGAACTTCTTCTCGTGCACTTCGCGGCCCATCGCCTTGACGCCGTCGAGGCTTTCGATCGGCGGCTTGTACCAGGACGGATGATTGATCCGCCACGTCGCGCAATGCGACCAGTAGACCCGGACACGGTCGCGGATCTTGCCGCCGAGTAGCTCGTAACAGGGCACACCGAAGCACTTCGCCTTGGCATCGAGCAGTGCATTCTCGATCGCGCCGAGTGCCTGGGCCACGACGCCACCGGCCGCGGGGCGGGTGGCTGCGAACAGCTCGGCGTAAATGCGCTCGTGCTGAAAGACGTTCTGCCCGATCACGCGGGCGGACAGGCGCTGGATCGCAGCGCCGACGCCGGGCGAACCAAAGCCCTCGTCGAACTCGCTCCAGCCGACGATGCCGTCTTCGGTCGTCAGCTTGACGAAATGGTAGTTTCTCCAGCCGGCATCGCAGGCGAGGATTTCGAGGCTTGTTGCTTTTGACGATTTGGTCATGTCGCTCCCTATGGCCCGGCGGGCCTTGTTTTTCTAGTGGCGGGGTCGCAAGCCCGGCGCTGATCGTAACTGTAAGGCCAACCAAGGACCCGCGTGAAGCCCGCCGCGGTGCGGTGAACGGTGCGTTTATGCCCGTTTTTGCGGGAAGATCCGTAGAATCCGGTGTTGATGGCCATGATCTTTCCCGGGATCGTCCCGAAATCGCACCAGGCTCTGACATTTTCGGCCACAATCGGGGCCGACCTTCTCGCCATGAAATTTCTGGCCACGATTTCGATTCTGGCGCTGCTCACGATGAGCGGGGCTGCCATTTCCGATCGGTTTCTGACGGCCGATCAGCACGTCGCGCAAGGGGCGGAGTAGCGCGGCGGGCGAGGGTGCTTTGTCTTAAAACTATCTTGGTAGTTTGTCTTGGGGGAGACAGCGATGCTTTCGGTAGACCAGTTCTTGCGCTTCATCAGCGTGCCGGCCGTGTTTGCGGCCTTCATCATCGCCTCGCAGATCTCGGCGGCATTGTCGCAAGGTTAGTCAGCCAATTGCCGACGAGCCGAGCAGGGCGAGGACCGCCAGCGCCATCAGCGCGGTGCCGAGCCAGCCCAGCGCGACCAGCCACGACCGGGCCTTGAAACGGCCCATGATCGTGCTGCTCGAGACGATCAGCATCATCATCGCCATGATGGGAACGGCGACGATGCCGTTGAGCACGGCGCTCCAGACCAGCATGTGAATTGCGCTGATGCCGGTGAAGCCGAGCCCGAAGCCGATCGCGGTTGCGGCCGCGATGATGGTGTAGAAGCCGACGGCCTCGTCGGGCTTGGCCTCGAGCGTGGCGTGCCAGCCGAAGATCTCCGCAACGCCGTACGCGGCCGAGCCCGCCAGCACCGGGATCGCAAGCAGGCCCGTGCCGATGATGCCGAGCGCGAACAGGGCGAAGGTGAAGTCGCCGGCAAGCGGCCGCAGCGCTTCGGCGGCCTCCGTCGCCGAATTGATGTTGGTGACGCCATTGGCGTTCAGCACCGAGGCCGTGGTCAGGATGATGAAGAAGGCGATGCCGTTCGACAGCAGCATGCCGAACGTGGTGTCGGCCTTGATGCGCGCGATTTCAGGGGCGCCGCCGCGCCGTGTCTCCTCCCGCAGCGGCTTGTCGCGCTTGCCCTGGTTCATCTCCTCGACCTCCTGCGAGGCCTGCCAAAAGAACAGATAGGGGCTGATGGTGGTGCCGAGCACGGCGACGACCATCATGAAATAGTCGGCGCTGACATTGGCCTTCGGCCATACCGCGGCAAGCAGCGCCGTGCTCCACGGGATCTTCACGGTGAAGGCGGTTGCGACATAGGCAAACAGCGCCAAAGTGAGGAATTTCAGCACGGGCGAGTAGCGTCGATAGGGCAGGAACACCTGGAGCAAGGTCGAGCCCGCCGCGAAGATCAGGGCGTGCTCGTGGTTGAGACCGCCGATGACGAGTGAGAGCGCCTCGGCCATCGCGGCGATGTCGGCGGCGATGTTGAACGTGTTCGCGGCCACGAGCATCGCGACGAGCGCCAGCACCGCCCAGCGCGGCGCGATCTGCATCACGTTGGCGGCCAGTCCCTTGCCGGTGACCCGGCCGATCCGTGCGCTGACGAGCTGAATGGCGATCATGAACGGCGTGGTCAAGAACACCGTCCAGAGCAGGCCATAGCCGAATTGCGCGCCGGCTTGCGAATAGGTGGCGATGCCCGACGGATCGTCGTCGGCGGCCCCGGTGACGAGACCTGGCCCGAGCCTTTGCAGCAATGTCGGCGCGGATTTCGTCGGAGCGAAGGTGCTGTCATTCATGAGGCGGCTCGCGGGGTGTGAAGTCTGGAAAGAATGCTGCGGCGGGAACAAAGGTTCCTGAACAGGGAAAGGTCGCGCGTCAGCCGGGATTTCCGATTAGGCGAATTCAATTTGACCCGTCGGGCAAAACACCTGTATAAGTACATCATCGCAAGAACAGTCGAAGCCCGCGCCTGCACCGGTCGCGGGCTTTCTTTGATGTTCGCCCCCTCTTCAAGACCGCCCCGAAGCCGCACGCGCGAGCCTGCCGGCTGTGATGTGCGAGGCTCTTGCGTGGAGCACGTTGAGGTTGTAGGCAGCGGCATGAGCCATGACCCGACGGCCACGAAGGTCGCTTCCCTGGAGGCTGAGCAGGCGGCTGCCCTCGACCGTGACGGTTACCTGCTGCTGCGCGGCGTCGTTCCTGCGGGGTGGCGTGATGCGCTGCGTGCCGCTTTCGATCTTGGCGTGGGGACCGGCGACCAATGGGCCGCGCCCCGCGGCGCCGGCTGGCGCCACGCCCTCGTCGATCTCGATCCGACGGTGCAGCAGACCTGCCGCCTGCCGTCGCTGCTGGCGGCGGGGGCGCACATGTTGGGCGGTCCGTTCTTTCTCGCCCAGGTCGAAGGCCGCGAGCCGCTAAAGGACGGTGGCCACCAGCCGTTGCATCGCGATGGCGCGGGCGTGAAAGCCGTCGCCGCGCTGGTCTTCCTCGATGCGTACGGGCCGGACAACGGCGCAACGCGCGTGGTCCCGCGTCATCTCGATCCAGGACCTTCTGATCAAGGCGAGCCGGACGAGACCCTGGCGCTGATCACGGCGGGTGAGGCGGGAGACATCCTGGTGTTCGACGCCGACCTGCCGCACGGGGCGACCTGCAACCGCTCCGGCGCGCGGCGCCGTTCGCTGCTGCTGAATTTCATGGGGGAAGGCAATCGCGCGGCCATGGAGGCCTGTCGCGTCATCCGCAACGTGCGCATGGACACCAGCGAGGTGTTCGTCCCCGCGGCGATCGCCTCGAGGTCATGACATCAAGGCCTACTTGATGCTGACGAACATGCCCCAGGCGGCGGCCAGCGCCGCGCCGGTGAACACGACCACCGGGTTCTCGCAGAACGCGCTGCCATAGGTGCAGACGTCCGCGCCGAACTGGCCGAGCTCGTGATGGCTCGCGGAATAGAACACCCCCGACAGCACCAGCAATGCGGCGGCGACGTAGTACATCGACGATCTCTCCGAAGCGGGTTGCGCCCTCGCGAGCGGCATGTCCCAGCATGGCGCGAACAGATTTCATTCCGCCAAATCCGATTTACGGCATTTGAATAAAGTTTGTGCCGTCGGGCAAAACAGGGGCATGATGACAGGATCGCCACAGCTCGGCCTCCTGGAGAAAGCGCGATGATCCGCCGTGCCCACGCGTCAGATATCTCCGGGGTGGCCGCTCTCTATCACGCGGTTTGGCACGAGACCCAGGCTCCCTTCATGCCCCACGCAGAAACTGTTCGTCGGTCCATGGAGTTTTTCATCGAAAGAATGACGGCACTCTTGCATTCGACATTGGTGACGGAACTGAACGATGAGGTCGCGGCGTTCTCGGCGTGGCGAGGCCGGCTTTTGGGCCAACTTTTCGTCGCGATGCCGCATCGAGGGATGGGCGTCGCGTCAAGTCTGCTGACGGCCGCTGAAATCGAGATGGCCAGGGAAGGCATTGCCGAGGCAGAACTGCACTGTGTCGTTGGCAATGAACGTGCGCGCCAATTCTACGAGCGGATGGGCTGGCATCACAAAGCGGAAATCATGGAGCAGGTTGCTGGTGAGCACGGGCAAACCGACGTTCCGTTCTGGTGCATGACCAAGGTTCTCACCATCTAGCACGCGTCCATCCGCCGCGCCCGCTCCTGACCTTCAACGGACATTGATTTCGTTGGCCGCGTTCTGAAGTCGCCATTTATGTGCACTTTTGCACACTTTCCGCGGAACCATCATCCTCTGACCGCGTGTACCCCCGCTGCTGTCAGGGCGGCGCACGTGGAGGCGCAGAATGGCAAGCCAACTGCTTATCCTGGTCGTTGAAGACGATCCGGATGTTCAGAACATCGTCCAGGACTGCCTGAGCGACGGAGGATTCGAAGTCGTCATAGCTTCGTCCGGCGAGCGCGCCATCGAGCTGCTTGATGTCGCCGAAGGCAAATACCGGGCGCTTGTCACAGACATCAATCTGCGTGCTGGAGGGGGAGACGGGTGGCACGTCGCACGACACGCCAGAGAAATCGACCCCAACTTTCCCATCGTCTATATGAGCGGAAAGGACGCCGACGATTGGGCGTCACAGGGTGTCCCTAACAGCATCATGTTGGCGAAGCCGTTCGCGCCCGCGCAGCTTGTCACCGCTGTTTCCAACCTCCTGAACGCAGGGCCGCCGACCTAGCCGACGGAGTTAGCCAACGGGATGAAGGCCTCCTCATTCGCGGATATCAGCATGGCCCACCGGCTAAACGGCCATGTCGCCATGATAGCCCATGGCGGACGAAACAGTCCTGAAACAATCCTGAAACCTGATTGTCCTGAACGCCTTGTCCGCTGGTCTCGACCAACCAAGCGAAAAGGAGATCATCATGATCCAGATCGGTTCGAAGGAAGAAGTCGCGTTTTTGCTGATGCTGTTCGGCACCCACACCCAGCCCGTCAAGCGGCCGAAGCCGAAGTCGCGGCAAGGCTGAGGCCGAAACCCATGCCCGGCTTGGCCGAATGCCAGAGCCTGTTGCGGCTCTTGATCGCAAGGGGCGATCCGAAGGCGATCCCGCAGGCCAAGGGGGCCATCGATTCATTCCTGAACACGGCGCCGGTCAGTGCCCGCGGGCGCGGCCTGCGCGTGCTCCAGCGCGATGCGCTGGACCTGCACGTTGCCGCGGTCGGCGTGCAGCGTTCCTTTGCGGAAACGGTGGACGCCTATATCGAGCGCAAGCTCGCGGAGGAGTGAGTCGAACGCGGCAACAGGGCTTGCCGCGCTCGTCGTCATCGATTGCGACCCGGGGATTACTGGGTCGGCGGCAGCACAACCTGCGAGGTCTGCTGCGGCAGGTTGGTGTAGGTCGCGCTCTCCCTGGTGCAGATATCCCGGAAGACCACGACGCCGGCCTGCGGGTATTCCTTCACCAGGCAGTTGCAATTGTTGTTGACGACCGGCGCGGGGGCCGCCGCCGCGACGGGCGTGCTCGTAACCACGGTCGCGGGCCGCTGAATGACCACCGTCTCCTTCACCACCTGCGGGGTCGGGACATACACCGGCCTGTTGACGACAACCGGCACCGGCCTGACGACGACCGGCGACGGAATATAGACCGGGGGCGGCGCGGGCCGGGGATAGACGACGACCTGCGGCTGCATCGGCCGCGGGCCGGGAACCACGACGACGGGGCGCTGGCCGCCGTTGCCGCCATAACCGCCAAAGCCGGGATTGGCCTGGGGCGCGTTGCCGTACTGGCCGTTCGACCCCCAGCCGGCCTGCGCCGAATTGCTGGTAACGCCTGCCGCCACGCTCGCCAACACCATCGCGGCCGCCATCTTGGTGATCATCGCTGTCTTCGTCATGGTCCACCTGTTTGTTTGTTTTGCTGCATTGTTGCCGTGGGATGAGTGATAGGCCGGCCTGACGCGGGCATCCGTGACGCGGCGCACACAAGCGGCGAAAACCTCCTCCGATGGAATGAGGGAGCGGCATGGCGCCGCGATCGGCGTGCCGCGCTCCTTTGCGGAAACGGTGGACGCCTATATCGAGCGCAAGCTTGCGGAGGAGTAGATCGAACGCGGCAATAAATCCTGCCGCGTTCGTCGTCATCGATTGCGACCGTCCAGGGATTACTGGGTCGGCGGCAGCACAACCTGTGAGGTCTGCTGCGGCAGGTTGGTGTAGGTCGCGCTCTCCTTGGTGCAGATATCCCGGAAGACCACGACGCCAGCCTGCGGGTATTCCTTCACCAGGCAGTTGCAATTGTTGTTGACGACCGGCGCGGGGGCCGCCGCCGCGACGGGCGTGCTCGTAACCACGGTCGCGGGCCGCTGAACGACCACCGTCTCCTTCACCACCTGCGGGGTCGGGACATACACCGGCCTGTTGACGACAACCGGCACCGGCCTGACGACGACAGGCGACGGAATATAGACCGGGGGCGGCGCGGGGCGGGGATAGACGACGACCTGCGGCTGCATCGGCCGCGGACCGGGAACCACGACGACGGGGCGCTGGCCGCCGTTGCCGCCATAACCGCCAAAGCCGGGATTGGCCTGGGGCGCGTTGCCGTACTGGCCGTTCGACCCCCAGCCGGCCTGCGCCGAATTGCTGGTAACGCCTGCCGCTACGCTCGCCAACACCATCGCGGCCGCCATCT
Source organism: Bradyrhizobium sp. GW821-FHT13H05 (assembly GCF_058804065.1). Lineage (NCBI taxonomy): Bacteria > Pseudomonadati > Pseudomonadota > Alphaproteobacteria > Hyphomicrobiales > Nitrobacteraceae > Bradyrhizobium > Bradyrhizobium sp. GW821-FHT13H05. Next base: position 60,532 of record NZ_JBXAPO010000003.1, read on the forward strand.
TGGTGATCATCGCTGTCTTCGTCATGGTCCACCTGTTTGTTTGTTTTGCTGCATTGTTGCCGTGGGATGAGTGATAGGCCGACCTGGCGCGCGCATCCGTGACGCGGCGCACACAAGCGGCGAAAACCTCCTCCGATGGAATGAGGGAGCGGCATGGTGCCGCGATCGGCGTGGCGCTCCGCCGGTGGATGCTTGCATCGCGCCCAGGCTTGCGGAGGAGCGAGCGAGGCTTTCCGCGCGGCTCTGGTTCGTCGGAAACGCCTCGAGCCCCGTCTGGCATCGCTCTTGCTGCACGATCTCTAAATGTCTGCCCGTCCATGCGGGCTGACCCAAATTGAGGCGATCACATGCAGTCAACGTCCCGTTTCGAAGCGACCGCGTCCCTTAAGCTCCACGCACTGATCTCCGACCTGAACTGGCGGATCCAGATGCTCGAGGGCGACATCCTGGAAGAGGAGCGCGCCACCGGGAATGCCGACCCCGGCAGTGCCACCTATTCCATGCTGGCCCTGACGCTGCGGGCGCGCAGGGACAATCTGAGGACCTCGATTGCGCTGCTGGAGGCGCGGGGCGAGCGGAAGGTGGAATTGTCGCGGGCCGCGTAGCGCCGCCGCCGGTCGCCGTCGTGGCGGCCTCAGCCGCGGCGAAGCGGTCTGAAAGGGCGGCGCCGGCCACGGGAAGGTCGAGCGCAGGCCCATGCGCGCCGGAGCAACTTCGGTTTATCCTCAAAAAAGAGGTTGACCCGTCGGGCAAAACACTGGCAGAATGACATCATCGAAGAAGTTTGGTTCAGCCCGCGCGGAGTGATCCGCCGCGGGCTTTTGATTCCGGTAACGCCGATCGCTCCTTCAGAGAGGATTTCGCGATCGGCCCGATTAAGAGCATGGACGAACAGTCCCTCTTGTTGCTCAGCTCCTTGTGCGGATTACGGCAGTCCCTTGCAGTCGTGCAGAACACCCAAAGAGATTAAGCACAGGGAAAGCGCATATTGACAATGTTCTTGGTTTGTTCTATATGAAGTAACATCTCAACCTTTGGGCGAATTGCAGTTTTACGGTAGAGCATCTTTGGGGGACGGCCGATGAGTAAGTCTTTCCTTGCTTTGGTCTTGTTGGAATCCGCTGCAACTCCCGACATGGTCGCACTGACTGAAGCTATTCGTAAGCGCCATCCCCAACTTCCTGTAGGTCTAGACGAGACTGGCGAGGAAGGAGCTCGCCGAGACTCGCCGCTCATCCACTGTGGCAACGAACTCGTTGCTGTGATGGCGATGCCGGCTCCTATCCCGGACGATCCGGGCCTGTGGTCGCGCACTTCCAGGACGTGGCCGGAGGGCATGGCGATTGCGGAGCGGCACCGAGGGCATCTGATCGTTTCGGTGCTCGGTCAAAACCAGCGGCCGCTGCAGACTGCTCGTCTAATGACTGCTGTCATCGGCGCATTGATTGCTACGATGCCGCAGTGCTGCGCCGTGGTCTGGAATGGAAAGGTGGCGCGACCGTCCGATCTGTGGTTGGACTGGTCCAGCCGATCGTTTGCGCCGTACCCCGACTATCCCTCCTCGTTGTGGGTCGACATACTGCCGTTCCGATCAGCAGCGGGTATTGGCGCAGTAACGATGGGTCTGTCAGCTTTTGCCGATCGTGAAATCGAGTTCGAGACCCGCAAGCTGACACTCGCCACCTTGATCGACAAGGTGGACGGTCTTGCTGTCTATCTGGTTGAGCACGGACCTGTGGTTAAAGACGGTGATACGTTCGGTCGCGACTCGCGCGAGCGCTTCACGGTCCGTTACAAGAATTCCGATCGATTCGAGAGGCTGCCCGTTTTTTTCTGCGCTGACGGTCCGGTATAATTGAGTTTGGTGATATGCCGAAGTGACTTGCGTGTGTCACATTCAGGGCCGATCGTTTGACACGTCGCGCAAGACAGGGGCAGGGTGGCATGATCAAAATGAATTCGGGTGCAGCCCGCGGGATATCGCGGGCTTTATTGTTGGGCCATTGATCTTAGGGGTGGCGTCATTACGAGCACGATGTTCCGCGGGGCTCAGTTATGAGTGGCGAAGGTGAAACCTCTATTGCGAAACGATCCAGGGCGCGAAAGCGCCGTTACTACGAAATGGGTCCCGACTTCGGCGTGGGCGGCAAGCCGGGCTATTGGCTCGAAGACGAAAGTATTCTTCCTCCCTACAAGGTCTTCCGTCTGCCGGCTTCTACCGCGCGTGCACCGTTCGTGTTTGATAAGTCGATAGGCAGTTTGCCGTACGACCTCGAGCCTTACTATGGCTGGTGGTTGATTTCGGATCGGACAAAGGTGCTCTTTGAAGCGCTGGATCCGGAGGCCTTTGTGTTTGTACCATGCGATGTGCGAGTACCGCAGGGTAGCTATCATGGACCAGGCTATTGGCTCTGCGATGTTGTTCGAGTTCTCGACGCCCTGGATGAATCGCAATCACGCTTGATCATCCGGACTGAAGACGATCATCGCTCTCTCAAATTTGGAAAGAAGGTCTATTTGACCATGCCAGGCTCCAAGCTTGTCTTCACGGAGGCTGCAATCGGTGAAGCCCATATCTTTCGTATGGCTCATAGCGAGTCGGACGTCATATGCGATCAAGAGATGAAGGATGCCTGCAAGGCGGCGGGTCTCAAGAGAATACGGTTTGATAACGTCTCGAAGCTTTGAGCCGCCATGGGCTCGCCGCGTGCAATGCGGCTCGACTTTATGAGGGGCGATGCGTCAACTTAACGGGTTGGACGAAGCTCGCGTGGTTCGGTTTAACGGGCGATGCTTGCGGTCGCGCGAGTAGAAAATCTGCAACTCTTTGACAAAATTGCGAGTATCTTGGATTGTCTCACCGTCGAAAGCTCGGGCGGCACGGCGATCACCGTGCAACTGCGATCGTTACTCGGATAGTATCTAGCTGTGACTTTTCGACGGTCCAGGCGCATTTACGTGCAGATCGACGCTGCGCGTTGACCTTGGCTACACTGCAGCGAGAAACCCGAAGATCGTGCTGTCGATCCTTCTCGCGAAGCACGATCAGTATCGACGCGACTGGCCGATGAAGGTGGCTTGCGGAGCCGGCTTGCACTGGTTCTTGATTGCGGCTCTCGATCTGCGCAATTGCTCCTTTCTGGAACAGTAGTTCTACATATTCGGCGTTGATGGCGACTTTGACGCCGATGTTTTCTTCGAAGGATCTGGATCAGTAGCAGAAAGGCCCTGCTCTCGGCCGACGGCTGGTCCGGTGTTCTGCGAGCCGTGCACTTCGCAGGCAATCTGATTTGGCGTTTCCTCTACAAGACCGAGCATATCGGAAACACCGCCATCCGATCTTGACGAACTTGAATGCGAATCGGCGGCCGTGGTCGGGCTCGCTCGCATCGACACGTCTCCAAAGCAGATTTCATCGGCGCACCTCCCAATGAGCCCGCATCTCGTGAGGGTACATGTCAATTTTCGACGACCATCATATTATCCCTGAGCGTTTTCGCAATCACCAGGCCTTTCGCGGTATCGACAAGCAAACCTTTGATATCGATTCGTCCGCCAACCGCATCTACTTGCCAGGGGATCGGACTGTGGCAGCAGAATTGAATGCGCCGCCACATCCCAGTCGGCACACGTCTTCTTATATCAAGGCCGTCTGCAAAAGACTTAATGAGATCGCAGAAATTGAGAGTCCAAGTGATCGAATGGCTGAGATAAAGACGCTCATCGATGCAATGCGTATCGGGTTTGCCAACGGGGATCTCAACACCAATGTGCCGATTGATAAAACACGCGATGAAGTTGATCGCGGTATCGCGAAGGTTTTGACGAACGACAAAGCCTATATCGGTCAGCACCCAGATCGGCTGAGAGCAATCAGAGACCTCGAGCAGAGAGGTGTGGATGCCGGCTTGGACCATCTGATCAAATGGCTGCTCTATCTGGATGATCCGCAGAAGCAGAAACAGCTGGACGAGATAATAAAGCGAAATCCCGAGGTCAACATAACCGCAGGCAATAAGGACCTGCAGGGAACGCCGTGGGGGCCCAAGTTCGCAACGCTCGATCCTTCCTTAAGTGATCTTCGCATACCTGGCTCGACTCCGGTCGACCCTGCTGACTTTCCGCCGCTGTCGGGCTCCACGCTGCCCTCTCTGGGTACCCTGAACGGAATGGAAGGGTTTGCGCGGAGCGATCCGCGCTTCTCAAGCGGAATCCCGGCCTTTCCGGCGTTAGGCGGAGATGAGCGGCGGCTTGGTCAATTGCCCCCCAGCACGGCCGTGCCACCGGAGCCGCAAGAGTTGCAGTTCCATTCCGAGACAAGCGACTTACTCAGGTTTACTGATGGTTCGCCAATGCTGGGGCCGAATCCGTACGCGATGCGGTCCAATCAGAAAGACGGTCCGGCGGTTCTCGCCGGATTGGGAATATTTGCGGCGGCAATGTCGGCACCGGCATGGGTGCCGCTGTTACCGGCATTATTCCCCTTGGCAACCCTTGGGCTCATTGGAGCAACGGCCGCTAGCGCGAAACCGACTGGCAATGCTGGAGAGAGAGACTATTTCAGAAGCTCCTTCGCTCCATCCATCTGATCCGGCCCAGGACGCGTCGAATATCGATGGTCGTCCATTCGGGGCAAGTTCCGCGGCAGCGCAAGTTCCGAACGCCTCGTTCGATCAAGGGCCGATGCGGGCCAGCACATTTGCGGATCGCTTCGGAAGCTGGGCTGACACGCCGGCCGGCGTTGTGCCTGCCCAGAATGGGCAAGAAGTGTCGGTCACTCCTGCTGCAGAAGCCGCTGCACCCCAAGACGTTCGCCGTCTCACCCGCTTGAACACGTCTAACGCGGGTAGCGTCTTCACGTCGGGAAGCGCGCCTGTCCCATATCTGCCTTCCACTGAATTCAACGATCGGTTTGGCAACTGGACTGCGCCGACAGCTGCCGGCTGGCCTTCGCAAGCGAGCAAGCCTATCGGTCCGATCGGGGAAGAGCCGAGCTACATCATACCGCCACCGATCTTCGGAGTGGATGGCTTACGCAATCCGCGCAATGATGGCGACGAGTGGTTCTCGCGCTGGATACGACCGTTGCTTCCGCCGGAGTGAAGACTGATGACGGAGCCGTACGTATGCCATTCGAGTTCGCTCGATTGACACGTCGGGCAAAACACCGGCAGAATGGCATCATCGAAAAATCTGGTTCGGCCCGCGCGGAACAATCCGTGGCGGGCTTTTTCATGTCGACGATTGATTGTGCCGGCTTCCTGAAAGTCAGTTGCCGATTTAAGTTCGTATAAAACGAAATATCGGTTGACCCGTCGGGCAGAACACTGGCATAGTGGCATCATCGAAAAGTTCGTAACACCCGCGCGGGACAAATTCCGCTGCGGGTTTTTTCGTACCCAATTCCAGAATCGGACGGTGGCCACGCAACACGGCCACGAACTTAGCTGATACGCGTTCAGGGAGCGCCGATCGGCGTGCCGCCGTCCGAACCATTGCTGGCCGTGCACGCGCGAACGTGCCGGCTCGCGGCGCAAGCGATGTGCTCGCGCCGCTGCGGTCTCCGGACACGGAGATAGGGTTCGCGCCCGAAACGATCGCGCCTCATTCGCGATCTGCCGCGCATTTGTTTTCGTGGAGAGACGATGACCGCCTATCTGATATCGCTCGCGCTCGCGGGCCTGGTTGCAATCGTGCTGTGGGAGATGTTGTCTTGAGCGACGACATGGAAATTGCGCTTGTGAGTGAGCCGGCCCGCGTCCCGGCGCGAAGGAAGACGTCCAGTGCGCGCACCCTGACCGAGATCCGCTCGCTGGCGCGCAGCCACACCAGGACCGCGCTCAGGGTGCTCGTCGGCATCATGCGCAGCGACGACGCAACGCCGGCCGCGCGCGTCTCGGCCGCCAATGCGATCCTGGATCGCGGCTGGGGCAAGGCGGCGCAACCGATGGAGAACGGCGAGGATGGCGTGCTGGAATTGATCCACCGGATCGAGCGCATCATCGTGTATCCGGCAACCCCGGGCGATGGCGATGCCGGGCGCGACGCCTGAGCCGGCGGGCTAGTTCTTTGTCTGCTGACCGGTCCGGCGTTGCCCGGCATAGGCACGCTGTACCTGGTCGCTGCAATAGGACAGCCTCCTGCCATCGCCGGTAAAGTGTCCGTTGTTAATGATCCAGAGGATGACGGTCTTGTCGTCGATCCTCTTGAGCATGAGGTTCTCGCGGTCTTGGATGGTGTTCGGATCCTGGACGCTGACGGTTTCAGGGCCTGAAGCCGCTTGCAATGTGCAGGCTGCATCGATCCTGACGGTGTCGGGAAGCTGAACCCGGGTGTTTTCGATCTTGCACACATTCGAAGCCGTCGAGATCGACTTGCCGGAGAATGCAACGATGGTGTCGTTGAATTTCGCGCAGCGGTCCTCGAAATCGCTGCCCGCCGCCGCGTAGACGCCGTCCCGCGGATGGGCTCCCTTGAGGGCTCGCTCCTGGTCAGCCTTCTGCTTCGCCTCTTCCCTGGCCTTGAGCCCGGCCGCTGCATAGGCGTCCTGAGTCGCCTTGGGGCAGTACGCCGCCTGCCATGCCGGATATTTGAACTGCCCATTCGACGATTTGTGAACATTGACTGTTTTTGCATCGATGCGTTTGAGGAGGAGCGTTTCCTTGAATTGTCTGCTCTCCGGGTGTGGATCGCGAGGATTGACGAACTGTGCCAAATTGTAATCGTCGCAAGTCATGTCCGCCCTGATCGAGGTTGAATCTAGATCGAGAATATTGGTGACACGGCAACTCCATTCGTTGCCGCTGACAGACTTGCTGCCGAATTCGATCGCGATATTGTTGGCCTCGTCGCACGACGCGGCAAAGTCTTTGCCCGGTGCGGCATAAATGCCGTCCTTCGGCCGCCATCGTCCTTCTGTCGAAGAAGCTGGACTCTGTGCGGTGCAGGGAACGCTGTGCAGAATGAAGAACAGTGCAGGCATCGCTGCAACTACAGCATTGTAATTCGCGGCATTCTTCAAGGCGAACCTCCAACAGCTACCCGAAATCCGACGTCGCATGCCCAGACGCGATGCATGCGGCACAGATACGTCACCAGCTCTGGTTGAGCAAGCCACACGTGTTTGCATCCCGAACCCCGCGGCGATGCTCTTCGCGGCGGTTGCAGCCGTTCCAATCCAGCAAGTGTCAATGGAGTTTCGATATGTCCTGGGATGATATGATGCGGCGGGTCCTGCCGCCGACTGCTGGTTTCTCGCCTCATGTTACGAGCCACTTTGGCGAGAGATTCAATCGGCCTGCAGGCTCGTCAAATCCGCATGGAGGCGTCGACTTCAATTACAACGTCGGCCCGGGTGGGCAACGTGGGATCAATCTTCAGAACCCCGCGCTGCGATCGCCCGTGGATGGCGTGGTGGAGCACGCGGGCGGTGGCACCGTTGGCAAGATCGCGATCAGGGACAAGGGCGGGCTTTTGCATGAGATACTCCATACGCAAGCTCAGTACGTTCGTGTTGGTGAACCGGTAGCCGCGGGCCAACTCATCGGTGCTATGGGCAATACCGGCGTGAAGACCGCCGATGGCAAGCCGGGCGCCCATCACGTTCACTATCAACTCCGGGATCAAGCAGGTCGGATTGTGGATCCGGCCGCATTTGCGGATGCTCTGGGACCGTTTGATCCCAATCCAGCACCCCCCGCTTACCTTTCGGAACATACACAGTATTTGCGAGAGTCGGATGGCGCTCGTAAGAATATGGCTCCTGCCGACGTACGCGTTCTGCGACGTGTACCGGCCATGAAACCCGACAAGCCCTTCGCCAGCTATGGTCAGGATGCTTCCGGCGATCCGCTTCCGGCTCGGGAGGGCAGCTTCAGGGATCGCTACGGCGATTGGTCCCCCTCGGTCCAGGGCGCCGCGGTGCCGCCCAAGGTGCACCAGCCGCAGCCCGGAATAACGACCGAGGCTCTGGAGGACTGGTCCGCGATGTGGCGCAGGCGCACCGGCCTGCCCTAGGGTGAGCGAGCGCATCCATTGTCCATCCTGAAAATTCCGACGGCCAAGATCTTCGAGCCACTGCTGCAACCGGCGCGCTACAAGGGCGTTTACGGCGGGCGCGGCTCGGGAAAATCGCACTTCTTCGGCGAGCTGCTGGTCGAGACCTGCCAGGCCGAACGCGGCACGCTCGCGGTTTGCATCCGCGAGGCGCAGCGGACGCTGGCGCAGTCGTCGAAGCGGCTGATCGAGGGCAAGATCGGCAGCCTCGGTCTCGGCCACGGCTTCAAACTCTTCAGTGACAAGATCGAGACGCCCGGGGATGGCTTGATCATCTTCCGCGGGCTTCAGGATCACACGGCCGACTCGATCAAATCACTGGAGGGATTTCGCATCGCCTGGATCGACGAGGCGCAGTCGCTGAGCGCGCGCAGCCTTGCGCTGCTGCGGCCAACGATCCGCGCCAAAGCCTCCGAGCTGTGGGCGAGCTGGAATCCCCGCCGCAAGAGCGATGCCATCGACGATTTTTTGCGCGGACGTCAACCGGACGGGGCCGTCGTCGTCAAGGCGAACTGGCGGGACAATCCCTGGTTTCCGGACGTGCTGGAGGAGGAGCGATTGCTCGACCAGAAGCTCTATCCGGAACGCTACGATCATATCTGGGAGGGCGAATATGCGCGTGCCTTCGAAGGCGCGTATTTCGCCTCGCTGCTGTCGGAGGCGCGGGCGCAGGGGCGGATCGGAAAAGTCGCGGCGGATCCGCTGTTGCCGCTGCGTGCCTTCATCGACATCGGGGGCGCGGGAGCCGCGGCGGATGCTTTCACGATGTGGATCGTGCAGTGGGTCGGGAACGAAATTCGCATTCTTGATTATTACGAGAGCGTCGGCCAGGTGCTGGCATTTCACGCCAACTGGCTGCGTTCGCACGGCTACGACAACGCAATCCTCTATCTGCCGCATGACGGCATCGCCGCCAACAACATCACCGGCAAGCGCTATGAGGATCATCTGCGCGAGGCCGGATTCACGGTCGAGCCTCCGGTGAAGAACCAGGGGCCGGGCGCGGCGATGATGCGGATCGAGGCGCTGCGGCGACTCGGGCCGCAACTCTGGTTCAACAAGGACACGACGGAGCCCGGCCGCGAAGCGCTCGGCTTCTATCACGAGCGCAAGGACGAGGCGCGCGATATCGGTCTGGGCCCCGAGCACGACTGGTCGAGCCATGCCGCGGATGCGCTGGGATTGATGGCGATCTGCTACGAGCAGCCGGGCAGGGCGGCCGCGTTCAACCGGCCGATCCGCTACGCCGCGCAGGGGTGGGTGTGAGTGACATCGGCCGCTGGGCTAAAACCTGCGGTTGACGATGTTCTTGTTATGTTCTATAAAGTGTAGTCTCTACCGCTGCGTGAGTTTTGCGATGTCGGCGTTTCGAATACTGGTCGATCTGATCGGATACGCGGTGGCGCGTGCTGCCTTACCATTTCTTTCATTCGGCCGGATCTACGTCGAACCGTTCAGTGCAACTCCGCAGCCATTTCAGTGGCCGTGGTATCGTCGCGATGCGAATGGACGGATTGAACTGCGGCAGAGCGCTGCCGGGTGGATCGGGTTTGGGATCTGCCTTCTGGTGCTGTTCGTGATTATCGCCATATTTCACGGCACGTTCTGAGCTGCTGGGTGTTGGCGATGGCAAATCGAAAGACGCAGGTCGAATGAGCTGTGTCGTGAAGCCCGACAAAATCTCGATATCCGCTGCGGCCGGGGAGTGTGGCAAGGACAGGCAAATGGAGTACCTGATATACTGGCTCTTCGAGTTCATCGGGTGCTCGGTCGCGCGGCTCGCCATTCCCGCGCTGTCGTTTGGACGCGCCTATGTCCATCCACTCAATGCGCCTGCCGTTGGCTTCAACTGGCTTGGCTGGCGGCGGGATGAAGACGGTCGAATGGTGGTGGCTCGCGACGTAGCCGGATTTATCGGGTTCTTGATCATCGTCGTCGTGTTTCTCGCGTTCGTCTTGAGCACGCATCCGTTCTGATGGTGCCCTCGGTGCAAGCGATGTCAGCGCGTCACATCGACTGTTCAGCGAGAGAGGGAAAAATGGATAATTTCGTCTCCATCTGCATCGGCTTCCTCTATGAGACGTTCATCGAATGCATAGGATGCACGGTCGCCCGACTTGTCTTTCCCCTGCTGTCGCTTGGTCGAGTTCATGTCAAGCCGTTCAATTCACCGCCGCAGCGCTTCAATTGGCTGGGCTACCGGCGGGATGCCATTCGTAGTGACTAGATCGCTGCATCGCTCAATTCGGTAAGGAATGTCGATGTTGAACTTTCTACTAAACCAACTGCTCAAACAGGGTGGAGGAAGTCTTGCGAGCCTCGCCTTCACCAAGGAGCTCAACACACCTGAGGTCGACGTCGAGCGGATCAAGAGGGACCTCCGGATAACCGACTACTACGATGCCTGGCAGCTCTACAATTCCGATCCTGCTACTGGGAGCGATACTACAATCCGCCGCCCAACGCTGTCGAAGCAAAGGACACGTTTGTCAGCGATTCTGCGGCGCAGGCGGGGATTCCAAGCCGTCGAAACGTGTTCGAGTACGGCTATCCCGAGCCTGCCCCAAGGGCGCCGTCGATGGAAGGCAGGTCGCCCTGGGCGAGCGGCGTCCGGTAGCGGACCGTCCTTTGCCGATCGTTTCGGAAATTGGACTGCGTCCCAGGCCGGCGCCGGGCGCTGAGGTGACTCCCGTAGCATGCGCGGCGACCAGTGCACCGTCGCTCATCAGAAAACCAACAGAGCAGCATTGCCAACCGAAAGGTCATTCATGGCAAAGATGTCGATCTCCGAAGTGAAGTCCATGCTCGCCTCCGAGAAAGCCAACGCGCTCGCCGCCATATCGGCCGCACGGCTGGCGGAGGAGCGGGCCGATGCGATGGACTACTATCTCGGCGACATGCGCAAGGACATGCCGGCACAAGACGGCCGTTCGCGCGCGGTATCGACCGACGTCGCCGACACCATCGAGGGCCTGATGCCACAGTTGATGGACATCTTTGCCGGCTCCGACGAGGTCGTGCGCTTCGAGCCGGTCGGTCCGGAGGACGTCGCGGCCGCGCAGCAGGAGACGGACTATGTCAACCACGTCTTCATGCAGCAGAACGGTGGTTTCATGGTCCTCTATTCCTTCATCAAGGACGCGCTGTTGTCGAAGGCCGGGATCGTCAAGGTCTGGTGGGAGGAGCGCGAGGAGGAGAGCCGCGAGACCTACTACGATCTCACCGACGACCAGTTTGCGCTACTCGCCCAGGATGTCGCGGAGTCGAACGGGATGATGAGGATCGTCGCGCATACGGTGCACGATGGGACCGATCAGCGCGATACGCGGCAGGCGACACTCTGAGCATCAGCAGGGACGTGCGCGGCTGCTGGCTCGCGGGTTGCGAGCCCGTGGCCGCGATGGCAAACGGTCTCGTGCGTTGCGCGCCACCTATGGTAGTGAGGTCCCGCGGTGTGGGGCGCTTGAGGGAGTAAGCATGCGACGGCAATTTCGTTGGATCGTGATGGCGGCGGCCCTGGTGACGATGTGGATCGCGTGCTCGCCTGCGAGGGCGATCGGTTATCTGTCCGGGGTCCTGAACAAGCCGGCCTATGTGCAGACTTTGACGAGTCTGCTCAACGACGCGCCGGCCTGGACTCGGGAAATCCTCAAGAGGAACGGTCCATATGTGAGTAGCGTTCGAACCACCACGGACATTGCCGGAACCAGCTACGAGCTGTTTAACATGTGCGTGCGCGTCGCAAAGTGCATCGACACTTCAATTGTTGTCATGTTTGCGCCGAACGGCACGCAAGCGTGGGCCGGGCTCAGCGAAAAAGGGGGTATGTCCTTCCTGGGAGCTCCAAGCGATGCGCAGCAGGCGGTGGTGAAGCGAGAGCTATATGTTCCAGAGCCTCCACCGAAGGTGACGACCCCCTATCTGTTCGACGTGCTCAAGAAGCCGGCCTACGCGTGAGCGTCGAAGAATCTGATCGAGCATGCCGGCAAGCTGCCGCGTTGGGCCCGTGATGTTCTCGCCCAGAATGATGTTGCTTACAACAGTACCCCGGCCGAGCTGGTGGACATTCACGGGGGCACGTACGACGTGTTCACGATCTGCGCTAAGGAATACAGTTGCGCCAACGCCCACTTGGCCGTCATGTTTGCTCCGAACGGCATCCAGGCGTGGGGTGTGCTCGTCCATGAGGGGGTGATGTCCTACCTCGGTACGCCGAGCGATGCGCAGGCCGCGGTGATGAGAGGGCAGCTCGATCCTGACGACCGCAAGTGGGGAGTTCCTGGTGGCAAGTAAGGGGATGAAGCTGCAGCGCGGACAACCTCTACAATGGTGTGACCGTTCCTGGCTCGAGTGCTGATCGACGATCGCTGACGAGATCGAGGCGCGGCTGCGCGTAAGCGATCATGCCGGGCAGCATTTGCAAGATGAACGTCGGGATCGCATCGGTTGGGCCGACAATCCCGCTGCCAGGTTGAAATGAACGAGGGGGATTTTTTGCGCGATGTTCAAGGCCGCGGCGAACCGGGAGGCCAGCGACGCAACTGCCATTGTCCGTTGATGTGAACGACTTCGGCGGGCCAGTCGACGAGCTCGGATTCAGGCTTGGGGCGCAAGGTCACTTTGAGCGATAAACGATCGTCGCCTTCCAGCCGACATATTCCCAAAGCTCGTATTGATCGGGTCCGTAATGGAAGGCAAGCTCGGTCACGTCGCAGCAATGAACTCTTTGGAGGTTTCGAATGGAAAGGGCCGTATCCGTAGTTCGGAATGGACTTACGCGAGTTTACACAAACGACGAAGGTTCGGTCACGGTTCTCAGCGGCCTGATGGAGACGCCTCATGAGATTATCTCCTTCTGGCGCCAACGGACCTGGCGTTTCGGCCTCGTCTTGTGGGCGGCAGGTCTGCTCACAGGGCTGCTCGTCTCGTTTGATTACGCTGTAGCCCAACCCTCAGTATCAGATGTCAAGGCCGTCACGGCGAGCGAGACGTGTCCTGCTGCCGATTTCACGAAATTCTTGCGCATCTTCTCTGCGAGCCCCGATTTGCAGCGGCGATACACGCGCCTCCCGCTCAAGTTCGGGGTCTGGTTACAAAATCCGGACGAAGTTTATAAGACGAGCATGATCTATTCGTTCGAAAAGATACCGAACTATGATCCGAAGGACCGGACGGTGCTTCCAACGCCATTGGATATGCAAAAGGACGGAATCAAGACAGAAATCATCACGATCAAGAACTCAAAGAGGCCCAATGACGAAAACGCCTTTCCGGAAGAGATCATAAGCGACCCCGCTCAAGTGATCGTCCGCGCCGGGGTCCCGGACACCGGAGTTAATGTCCTCTATCTTTTCAAGCGCATGAACGGATGCTGGTTTCTCTATTTCATTTCCGATCGGTCAACTTGAAACAGATTGCGGCTTGTCTTGCGAGGATAGTGTGAATGCGATTCAAAGACGTTCAGGATCTGATGCTCCCGCCGATCAATGGCGTGCGAGCTCACACCACCGTGCCATCCGGAGATTTTGGAGCCGGAGAGGCGCAAGGCAGACGTAGGCCATCATCAATACCCCACACCGGGGTCGACATGAATTACCTCGGCGGGCAATCGGGGATCAATCTCAGGCATCCGGATGTGCACTCGCCGGTATCCGGAACTGTGAGGAAGGTCGGGTACGGAAAGCCCAAACGCATTTCCATCGAGGACGCAAACGGAATCGTCCATGACATACTTCATACGAAAGATCAGTTTGTAACTGCGGGGCAGAAGGTCTTTGCCGGCGAAAAGATCGGCACGATGGGCAACAGCGGAACAAAAGATCATCACGTCCATTACGAGATCCGAGATCCTGCGGGGAACATATTGAACCCGCATGGTGTCTGGGAGCAGTACCTTGAAGAGCATCAACGCTATCTGGATGCTACTGACGCTGGCTTCCCTGGTGGAGCGGCCAGGGACATGCCGCGTCCCGCTTCGCCCAACGTGTTGTCGCCGGATGCGGCCCGTCGCATTGCCGGAGCACCGAGCACCGCGCCCGTCCCCTTCGTTGACGGAACGACGCGGGCACAACAGGCGCTCGACAATTCGCTTCCGACTCCCGGATCCGCACCCTGGGATCTTTCCGATCGCTTCGGCAATTGGCGCGGAGTTAGCGGTGTATTCGGACCGGCGGACTCGAGCGGAAGTGGCGGCCTTGGTCGGACCGGCGACGGCAATAGTTTCGGCGTCCGCAACGAGCAATTTGCGCGGATGGATGTCGATCCCTCGCAGCCGATGCAGCGTGGGACGGCGTCGGAGATCACCGGCGGTACGCCGTCGCTCGCGCCTGCGCGTTTTCCGCTCGAGGCATTGCTTGCGGCTGACCCCAGCCGCGGATTGAACGAATGGGCATCGTCTCCGCGCGGGAGGAGTGCTCCTTCAGCCGCGCAAGGTGTCGCGATCGGCCCAGCGAATCCAAGGGCCTCAGTCGCTGGAGGCGATCCGTCCAGCCCCGATCGGGTACCTGCCGGCGGACTGCTGGGCCTGATCCAGGACTACATCCGCAGCAACGGCTACTAGACCGGCAGCACTGCGGACACCCGCCCGATACCTAACAACGCCAGGACCGGGAGCAGAGCAGGATAATGGTCACGATGCCAGCGATCATCAAGTCGAGTGCTAAGCGATCATGCCGGGCAGTATTTGCAAGATGAACGTCGGGATTGCATCGGTTGGGCCGACAATCCCGCTGCCAGGTTGAAATGAACGAGGGGGTTTTTGCGAGATGTTCAAGGCCGCGGCGAACCGGGGGGCCAGCGATGCAATTGCCATTGTCCGTTGACGCGAACGACTTCAGCGGGCCAGTCGACGAGATCGGACTCAGGCTTGGGACGCCAGGTCACTTTGAGCGATAGACGGTCGTCGCCTTCCCAGCCGACATATTCCCAAAGCTCGTATTGATCAGGTCTGTAATGGAAGGCAGGCTCGCTCGAACCTCCGTTCGCCGGGACGATGTCAATTCCGTTGTTTCCGTCGGAAGGGCCTTCAGTCCTGAAGACCGAAGCAAGCCACGTCTTGCCTGGCGAGTAACGCGGAGGGGCGACGATGTTCTCCTCCTTTCCATCCTGCTGCCGGACCAGGAGCCATTCGTCGCTTTCGTAGGACATCACGTGGACGAGAAATGCCCGGGATTTCGGGAAATAGTCATAGAGCATGTAGCTCTTGCAGGCCTCTGAGGTACCTCTTTCGCAAGCTTTCTTGTTCGGATTGTCCTTGTAGAGTTTGACGGCGCCGTTGCCGAGCTTGAGGCGAAGTTCGCCGCCGCGGCGGCCCGCTTGCGGTCCCATTTTTGCGAGGCAGGCCTTCTCGACTACGGACGAGAAAGGATCGCTCTCATAGTGATCCGATTTCACGTTCTCATCGCGAACTATTCCTGGATGCTGACAGATGCCATCCAGCGGATATGGCTCCATGCAATTGTAACCCGCAGGGCATGCGGCCTTTGCTGAAACTTTCGTGAGTGCGCTGCCTGTCGCTATGGATGCGGCCAGTATGACAAGAAGGGCCGCCCGAACTGTCATTTCCGGGACCGAGAAGAGAATGGCTGAAACGAATCTCAATTTGTCATCTCCGTGGGGCGCATCTGAAGCGAGCCGCGCTCCGGTAGAACTTGTGGCCGATGGTCCGGTATGAACGCCAATCGTCTGGCTTGGCCAACTTAGAGTAGTGCTTGGCCACCTGGAATATCAAGTCCTCGCTTGCTGCGATTCAAAGTGGTGCCTGCGTCTACGATGCGAAGAGCCGTCCCACTCCTTCGATCCGGTCCGAACAGCATCAACAATTGACGGAATCAAGAGATGCCCGAGTACAAATATCCCGGCTATGGGGCGACCACGGAAAGCTGGCTGACGCCCCGCGCGAATACCAAGGGCGGCTATCACGGCGGAGGCGACAATCCAGCCAAGGCGGGAACACCCGTCTACGCGCAATACGGTGGAGAAGTGTTCAGGAGCGGTGTCATCAGCGGCTATGGCCCTGCCGTCGTCGTGAAATCGACTGCGGCAGACGGCCAACCATTCTACAAGGTCTACGCACATCTCGGGCCCGGTCCATTGCCGGCCCCGGGCACCCCCATCGAAGCGGACAAGCCGATACCGGGCGCGGTGATCGGCACCAAGGAATATGTTCAACAGATGGGAGGTCTCACTTCAGGCCCGCATTTGCATCGCGAGATCATCTCAGGCCGAGCACCGCTGAATGCAGATCCGAACAAACCGTTCGGAATATATTCCAGCGACATTACGTACAGGGCTGATCCGGATACGTTTGACATCAATCATCCCGTCTTCCCGTACCAGAACGGGGAGCCGAAGCCGCCTCTGCAACCTCGTGCAGTCGTGACGTCGCCGAGACCTTCGCAGGTTCGACCACCCGCGTCCGGCAGCGCGCCATCGACACAGGATCCCCGCATCGAAAGTGCAGCTAGACTCCCAGGCGGTATGGCCGTTCCCGACGCAACGGGTCCTACGTCGCTCGGCGGCCCGAATGGTCCGGCACCCTTGCAGCCTCCTGTGCGCCCGCGAGCCCCTGCGAATTCGGCGCCAGCGGTCGATCCGCTGCTGCCGCCGCTCCATTTCGCTCCGGAGCAGCCGCCTATGGTTCCGGAACCGTTCCGATCGAATACATTTGGTGGCCCAGCCGTCCTGTCGGCTGTATCGGGAGCCATCGCGCCAACCTCGTCGCCGCTTCCGCTCGATGCGTCAGGCCTGTCTACGACCGCGACGCCGCCCGCGGTATGGGCGTCATTTCCGCTCGAGGCGTTGTTTGCACCGGATCGGGATGGTGCATTGAATCGATGGGCCTCCTCGTCGCGGAGGCGGGAGGTGTCGCCATCTGCGCAAGCTGCTTCTGTCGGGGTGCCAAGCCTGACCGCCTCGACCGTAGAAGGCGATCCGTCGAATGCCGGGCGGACATCCCCAACGGGGCTGCTCGGCATGATCCGGGACTACATGCGCAGCAGCGGCTACTAGGCATCGCTGCTCAAGAGAGGAAGATTGCGGGAGCCACAAAACCGCAAAGCGTCCAGAAGCCGATTTGGAATCCATTCGTGGTCCGCCGCGCCGGCCTTGTCTTTCTGTTTGCCCGCGGGGCGAGCGGACGTCGCTTCTGCCTGAGCCTTGAAACAGTCCGCCGGATGCCGCCTGGGTGGGCTGAAACAAGAAAGCCATGTGATCGCCCCGAGCAATCATCTTATGAATGAGGAGCATTGCGATGTCCTTCAAATGAGAATGGAAATCTTCGGGTCGACGGAGTCTCGGTCTCGCTGCCCGGCAATATCCGGGTCGGTACCCCTCTCGACACTAGCCGATTTGGTTGGCTGGGTTTCAGGCGCGACGAGAGCGGGCGTTTGGAAATCGAGGCCACACTTTCTGCCCTGATCGGTATGGTGATTTGCTGCGCCGGCCCTGCAGTGGTTATCTACGTTATTCTCTGATCACGCTGGATCGACCGCACTATGGCCGGTCGGATAACGCCGCGAGCGTGCGGCGTCGCTTCGCTGCGCGCCCGCAGGCCTTTTTTGTATTCGAAAGTACGAGCGTAGTAGCGTTGACCAAATTGGCTGGTCGCTGCGTTTAGCGCTCCGCGCCATTGAAAGTTCAATCAACATGCCCGTTCCCTTGCTCGCCCCGGCGCCGCTCGCGCCGATGGGGTCTCTCGTCACGCATGACGTCACCATCGTCACCACGCGCAAACTTGCCCAGGCGCGGGTGATGGGTGTGCCGCCGGAAGAATTCGGCATCGAGCGCGGTGCGCGCAGCATCCGCGATTGCAATTACTGTTTCCACGAGGTCGTCACCAGGACCGAGGCGCAATTGATTGCGGAAGGCTTTGACGCCGGCCAGGTCAGGGCGCTGCGGCCGCATGCCGGCACGACCGAGATCGAGACGCTGGCGCGCGACACGGTGGAGGAGCATCTGTCCGCGACCGCCGGCGGCGGCAGCGCCAATTCGGCGGCGCGGCTCGTTCGTATCACCGAGCACTACGTACGCATGGATTTTGAGGGCTCGGGCCGTCCCTGCCTCTACCAAGTGATCACCGGCGGCGACCAGGCCGAGATCCTGCGCAAGGACGGCAAGGACTGCATCACGCCGTTCGACGAGATGCCGTTTGCCGCGACCACGCCGGTGCCGGTGACCCATCGCTTCTTCGGCCGCTCGATCGCCGATCTCGTGATGCCGTTGCAGCGCGAGAAGACTGCGCTCAAGCGTGGGGCGCTGGACAATCTCTATCTGCACAACAATCCGCGCGTCGAGGTCGCCGAGCAGAATGCCGGACCAAATACGCTAGACGATCTCCTGGTGTCGCGGCCCGGCGGCGTTGTGCGTACCAAGACCGCGGGCGGGCTGAACTGGCAGGTTGTGCCAGACATCACCACGTCGATCTACCCGATGCTGCAATATCTCGACGCCGAGCTCGAGATCCGCACCGGTCTCGGCAAGCAGACCCAGGGCATCGACGCCAACGCCTTGCAGAACCAGTCGGCGACGGCGGTCGCGCAGGTGTTCTCGGCCTCGCAGATGCGGATCAAGCTGATCGCGCGCATCATGGCCGAAGGCGTGCGCGACATCTTCGCGCTGCTGCACGGCACGATCCGCAAGCACGGCCAGCGCGAGGAGACGGTGCGGCTGCGCAACGCCTGGGTCGAGATCAATCCGCGCAACTGGAAGACGCGCGACGACATGACCATCAATGTCGGCCTCGGCGCAGGCGGAAAGGCGCAGCAGTTCGCCCAGACCATGGCGATCGCCAACGTGCAGAAGGAGCTGCTCGCCGGCGGCAAGTTCAATCTCGTCGGCGACCAGCAGCTCTACAACACCGCGGCGGAGCTGACGCGGATCATGGGGCACAGGAATCCCGATCAGTTCTTCAACGATCCCGGCGCGGTCAATCCGCAGACCGGGCAGCTGCTACATCCGCCGCCGGCGCCGCCGCAGCCGCCGCCAGATCCGAAACTGCTGGCGCTGCAGGCGCGGGCGCAGGTCGACGCCGCCGTCGCTGCGCATCAGGCGCAGCTCCAGCAACAAAAGGCGCAGAACGACGCGATCCACCTCCAGGTCAAGACGCAAGGAGAGATCGAGCTCGCCAAGATCAAGGCCGCCCTCGATGCCAAGATGTCGGTGCTGGAGACGCATCTGAAGGCGGCGATCGAAGCGGGGAAAGCGCATCGTTCATATCCGCCTGGCGCGCGGCGGGCGAGAGACGGCCACCACTACGTGCCGGACTCGAACCGTCCCGGCAAATATCTGCTGGTCGTGCACCATGGCTGATTACTCCCTGGTGCCGGTCGAGCATCAGCCGGACTTCGAGAATGTCTCTCTCGTTCCCATCGACCACGATCCGTTCGGCCCCGATGGCGTAACGCAGCAGGCGCCGGGGCAACTAGCACAGAGTCAGCCGGCGCAGCCTCCGCCGCAACAGCCCGCGACCGGAGTTCAGAGACTCTATGTCAGTCCGGCAGCAAAGATCACACAGACGTCGGAGCAGGGCGAGTCCTGGGATCCGGAAAGTGAAGCTAACGATACGTCTACACCAGATCGACCGGTCGCATCGACACCTCCGCAAGACAAGCGCCCTCCTGATTTGTCGCACTTTATACCGCTTGGCGAGCTGAAGCCGGCGACATTCACGCCCACGCAGCAGACCGGGCATCGCGCGATCGACGCGCTGCTAGCTCTCGGCGTGCCGCTGCACAATGCCCAAGAGCTGGCGACGCGTATCGGCAATTTATTGAGCTTGACCCCGCTTGGAGTGGTGGGGTCCGCGCTTAACCTCATCGATGCGAAGCGCCGCGATGACCTCCCCGGAGCCATTGAGGCTGCGGTCGGACTGATACCGGGTGCGAAGGGCGTCGGGCGCGTCGCCGGCCAAGAAGTACGCGCGTTAACGAGTAAGGTTCGGCTGACGCCGGCGGAATGGGCGGCTAAAAAAGGATACGCCGGTGTCGGAACGACTGCGAACGGCGGGCCGACTTTTGCAGGAACCGAGCACCTCTATCCTGTCGCAGAGGGGCAGCGAAACATTGTGAGAATAAAGCTTACCGGCAGCCGAAAACGTGACTTTCGCCTTGCGAACAGTGAGGGTAAGCTCGCCAAAACACCGGTTGGATATAGCTGGCATCACGTGGACGATTTCGATCCGACGAGCGGAGAGGCGACCCTCGAGCTAGTTAAGCGGGACGCGCATGAAGCGGGTTTCCCCCATGAGGGGGCAGTGGCGCAGTACGTGAAGCACCACGGTGTCAAGTACAGGCGTTGACAAGGAGAAAAGCATTGGTTGTTTTTGAACAGACCGCTCCCCCGCTTTCTGAGTTGGATATCAAGCGCGTCGAGCACTTCTTGGGCATTAGTTTGCCGCAAGATCTCAAGGAGCACTATCTCCGGCATAACGGCGGAAGCCCTCGTCCTCAATTCTTCCTCAAATATGGAGATGCATATGACGTCGAGGAATTTTTACCTATGAACACACGTCGCGAAGGATTAACCTTCGAAAGATCCTACACAGTGCTGGTGGATCAGACACCCGAATTTCCGCGGGGATATATACCGTTCGCGTACGATGAAGGCGGTGATTATTTTATGTATAGCGTGATCCCCCAATCCTTCGGGAATATAATGTTCGTTTCACATGAAGATTATAAAGACCCCGATCAATACGTTGTGTTTCTCGCTCCGACACTGAAGCAATTTATCAATTCTCTCACCGAACTACCTGAAGGCTGGGAGTAAGCCTTGCGATGCGCGGGTCGGCAACTCGCTAGCTGACTCTGCGCCGGCTTGTATCGCTTGATCGAAGCCAATATCGTGGCTGTGTGGCTGGATGCATTTGGCATGAAGGCGCGCGGATTGGACGCTTGCTGAAGCATCCCTCTGCCACCGTGGCCGCCGCCCGATCCGAAGCTACTCGCCGTCCAAGCACGCGCGCAGGTCGACGCCGCGCTCGCCGCGCATCAGGCGCAGCTCCAGCAACAAAAGGCGCAGAACGACGCGATCCATCTCCAGGTCAAGACGCAAGGGGAGATCGAGCTCGCCAAGATCAAGGCCGCATCGCTATCTGCTTGATCCGGATCATGTCAAGGGTGGTCCGAAAGCAGATTGGTTCAGACAAGCGCTTGGCTTCACTCGGGAAAATGCGTCGGATCTTGCAAAGCAACTGATCTTCGACGAATCTCAAGCGGTCCGGAAAGGGGGTAACCCGCATGGAACCGTGTTCAACCAGACCATCAACGTGACCGGAGCCAATGGTCGCACAATCCCGGTTGTCACGGGCTGGACAATTGGAAAAGACGGCGTGCCACGGCTCGATACAGCCTTCCCAGGCAGGTAAATCCAATGTTTGAGTTACATGACGTTGTTGTACTGAAGCACGCGATACCCGGAATACCGGTGCCGGCCGGTTCTCGAGGAACCATTGTGTACGTGCCAGACGACGGCCCGTCAGGATATCTTGTCGAGTTTCCGGACGCAGTGGATGCATACGGGCGGGACGCGAACGGGGAGGATACGCTGGGGGTCTATCCCGTGCGCGCCGCTGATCTGAGCAAATACGATAATTCCTGTAAGGATGTCGGGAAGCGTCACTAGGCCCGAGAACTTTGAACTCGCTATGGCGATTTCGGCTGCACCTCTCACGGATATTCAGCGGCAAATGATGATGAGGTAGTTGGCACCTGCGGGAGTAGAGGTGGCTGCTCAGCGGGGTGATTGACCGCGGAAGTATACCCCGGCCAAGCTGACTCGGATCATGGGCCACACGAACGCCGATCCATTCTTCAACGATCCGAGCGCGATCGATCGCAGGCCGATTCCTGCATCAGCCGTAACCACGAGGCTCGAAATTATTGGCCGCGCCGGCGCGAGCGCAGGTCGAGGCCGGCTCGAAGCGCATCGGGGGCGGCCAGCAACAAAAGGTGCAGAACGACGCGATCCACCTCCAGATCAAGACACAAGGCGAGATCGAGCTCGCCAGGATCACGGCCGCCCTCGACGCCAAGATGACGGTTCTGGACACGCATCTGAAGGGGGGCGATCGAAGCAGGGGAAAGTGCAGCGTTCGTAGTGTTCATTTCGCACGAAGACTATGGACGTAACGGTTGAACAAGGAGGAGGAAACCAATGTCTGATGAGAGCACACTGGAGAGGGCGGCCACGCGGGCGGCTCGAGCCGAAGCGTTGCTCGATGATGAGCTTTTGAACGAGGCGTTCGACACGCTCGAGAAGAGCTACATCGCAGCCTGGCGCGCCACCACGGTCGACGATGCCGCCGGCCGGGAAAAGCTCTTCCTCGCCGTCAACATCGTCGGCAAGGTGCGCGACCATCTCGCAGGCGTTGTCGCCAATGGCAAGCTGGCGCGCGCGGAATTGAAGGAGCTTGCGGAGACGGCGGAGCGGCGGAAGCGGTTCGGGATCATCTAGCCTGCACAGATTCTGCGCAACTACAGGATGAGTTGACATTGTTCCTGTTTTGTCCAATCAATGCCATTATCGCCGTTGCGCTGTCTTGGGAAAGTTGGAGAGGTGTCGGTTGAGCAGTGATCAGGAGCAGTTGTCCCCCGCAACTTCTGGGGGAGAGATGTTCCGACGTCCGCCCTGGCTGACCTATGCGTTCGCTGTCGTGACGTTGGCGAGCCTGGCAGGCCAGGAATTCCTGACGTATCTCCAGCCTGAGGCGGCCGACTGGCTCCTATGGATCGGATTGGCGGGTATCGCCATCGCCGTCGTATGGCTCATCATCTGCGCGTTCATTCGGAAACCTCGAAGTGCACCGGTCCTCCTCGCCACTTTGCTGATTTTTTTCGTTCCCTATCTTGTCCCGCGCGAAAATGCCCCTTGGCTCACATCACTCGGATTCCGCCTCCAGGCCTCGCCCCTCGAGCAGTATCTGAAGGAGTGCAGGTTGATCGAGTTCAACGAAGCGGGGGTAGCCCAGGCCATGGGCTTTTGTGAGCGGCGAGAATTCGGTTATTCGCTCAACACGCAGTTCGATAGTGTCTTCTACGATTCAACGGGAGGGATTCAGAAGTGGGAACGACGAACGCCAGAATGGACGCAAGCTTGGCGCGATGTCGAGACCGCCGACGCCGGCCAAATCCGGGCTTGCGGAATAGCGCTTCGTCTCGTTGATCATTTCTACCGCGTTTGTACTGCTTATGGAATGTGAACAGTAGTCCTGGAGACAATGGATCAATTTGATGGCTGGACGGACATTCTATGCCAGTGCGATACGCAAGGAAAAGGGCAAAGACATAGTGGCCGGCTTCGCGCCGGCCAAATTTTTGATGCGCGAAGGCGCCTATGTCGTGGACCCAGTCCCGGGCAGTTCCCAAGGTTTTGCGCTCTATTCTGACGGCCGTGGGAACAACAGAACCGAAGGAAAGATTGCAAACCCGAACAACTACCTCATCGTGCCCGCGAACTATGATGAGCAGAAAGCGAAAGCTTTTGCCGCGCAGATCGCCCAAAAATGGAACACAATCCATCCTGGTGGTGATGACACAGGACTGACGGGACCAAGCGAGGCGCTGATGGCGATGACGCAAGCCTTCAAGCGTGGTGGTCCGCAGGACCTGCAGCGACATCCGCAATGGGGCGTTCCAAACGGCCTCTTCGTGCCTGCCTTTACCAGCAGCGCTTCGAACCATCTGGGATATGTCACAGCGCAGACACCCATTCCAATGGTTGCTGCCGAAGTCGGTGGAGGGACTTCAAATCGACTAGGCGCGATTCAGAAATCGATTGTTGCTGCCATAGATTCGCTCCTGAACGAGAATCGGAGGAATATCGGCGGTGCCAAGCCACCGCCGCCGCCACATACCGATACGAGCGGGCCCTACGGCCTTTCCCAGCAGAACCATGCTAACATCGTTCATGGCTATGAATACGGGCGCCGTAGCGATGCTCCGCCATCCGCTTTCGAAGATTACGGCCATGACGCTCAGCCACAAGGTGCGGCCGCAGTCATCGGCGACGGCAATGGTATCGCGCCATTCACCGGATCGCTTGCCGGGGTGGACGCCGATGAGCCGACGCCGCCGTCATGGCCTCCCGCGGCGACGGCTCCTGTGCGCTATCTGAGCTCCTATCGTGTGCGATACTGATCGCCAAGCAACGGACGACATGTGCGACGGCGCAGTGATGCCGTGACAGAAAATTCAGGCGTGGCCGCAGAAACGTTGGGAGCCCGGAAATAGACATGACGGATCGTCGCCCACACCACGTCGCCTCACGTCAGAGATGAAATCATGCGTCTTCGCTCGATTGATCTTCGTCTTCCCATTGTCGGTGCGGCGCTCGCATTGCTTGTCGTGACAACTGTTTGCCACGCCGAGGAGGCGGCACCCGTCCCGTCGGCCAAGCCTGTAGCCGTTCCGACCTTCGAGAAATTGCCGCATACGACGCGATCCATCTCCAGGTCAAAAAGTAAACAGAGATCGAGCTCGCCGAGATCGAGGCCGTCCTCGATGCCAACATGGCACTGCGGCGGCCGAAACAACGAGAAGGAAACCGATGTCTGACGAGAGCACACTGGAGCGCGCGGCGGCGAGGGCAGTCCGCGCCGAAGCATTGCTTGATGACGAGCTATTGAACGAGGCGTTCGACACGCTCGAGAAGAGCTACATCGCGGCCTGGCGCGCAACCACGATTGACGATGCCGCCGGCCGCGAAAAGCTCTTCCTCGCCATCAACATCGTCGGCAAGGTGCGCGATCACCTCGCAGGCGTGGTCGCCAATGGCAAGCTGGCGCGCGCGGAATTGAAGGAGCTCGCGGAGACGGCGGAGACGGCGGAGCGGCGGAGGCGGTTCGGGATCATCTAGCCTGCACAGCTTCTGCACAACTACAGGGAGAGTTGACATCGTTCCTGTTTTGTACAATCTCTGGCGCAGAGCTTCTTCGCTGCCCTACCTCCTCAGGGGAGCCTTACAGGGATTGGCGGAGAGCTTCCACGAAGTGGGTGTTACATGAACTCTGATCTGGCCCCGCCGGCTCAAGAAACCTCTGGTGGAGAAATGTTCCGGCGGCCGCCATGGTTGACCTACGCGTTTGCGGCCGTGACTTTGGCAAGTGTAGCAGGTTACGATTTTCTGATGTACCTCCGGCCGGAGGTGGCAGACTGGCTTCTCTGGCTCAACCTGGCGTGTGTCGTCATTGCCGTCGTGTGGCTCGTCGTTTGCGCGTTTCTTCGAAAGCCGCGAGGCGCACCGGTTCTCCTCGCCACTTTGCTGATTTTCTATGCTCCACACCTTGTCGCGAGCGACGACGTTCCTTGGCTCATATCCCTCGGATTCCGTCTCCATGCTTCGCCGATCGAACAGTACAAGAAGAAATGTAAGCTGATTGAATTCACCGAAGATGGGGCGACGAAGGCGATCGGCTTTTGCGAGGCCCGTGAGGCTGGTTCTGCGCTTAACACCTATTTCGACAGCGTTATCTACGATTCGTCGGACAGAATCCTCAAGCCGGAACGGAGAACGCCCGAATGGACGCAGGCATGGAATGATCTCGAATCTGCCGACGTTGGTCAAATCTCGATTTGCGGAGTGCCGCTTCGGCTAGTCGATCATTTTTATAGTATTTGCACTCGTTACTAGTCGAAACCTGAATCCTGAAAAAACGGATTAATTTGATGGCAGAGCAAATTTTTTATGCTGGCGCATTGCGCGACAGGAACGTGGCCGGCTTTGCGCCGGCCAAATTTTTGAGGCGCGACGGTGCCTACGTGGTCGATCCGACGCCGGGTGGCTCCCAGGTCGCGCTCTATACTGACGACCGTGGCAGCAACAGAACCGAAGGAAGGATCGCAAATCCGAACAATTATCTCATCGTGCCAGCGAACTACGACGAGCAGCGTGCGAGAGCTTTTGCCGCGGAGATTGACCGGAGGTGGAATACGTTGAATCGTGGTGGTGACGACGCAGAATTGGCTGGGCCAAATGATGCTCTTATGGCGATGGCGCAAGCCTTCAGGCGTGGGGGCGAGCAAGACCTGCAGCGGCACGCACAATGGGGCGTTCCGAACGGTCTCTTTGTGCCGGCTTTTACCAGCAGCGCTTCGAACCATCTCGGATATGTCACTGCGCTGACACCGATCCCAATGGCTGCCGCCGAGGTAGGCGGTGGGGCCTCGAACAGGTTAGGCGCAATGGGTCGGTTGCTGAAGGAGTTCAACAAGAGTCGAAGGAATACCGGTGCGCAATCGCCATCTCCGCCGCCCATGGATACATCCGGTCCCTATGGCCTATCACAGCAAAATCACGCCAACATCGTCCATGGCTACGAGTACGGTCGCCGCAGCAGCGTCCCGCCATCCGCCTTCGAGGATTACGGCCATGACGCTCAACCGCGCGGTGCAGCGGCGGTCATCGGCGACGGCGATGGTATCGCGCCATTCATCGGATCGCTTGCCGGGGTGGACGCCGATGAGCCGACGCCGCCGTCATGGCCTCCCGCGGCGACGGCTCCTGTGCGCCATCTCAGCTCCTATCGTGTGCGATACTGATCGCCACGCAACGGACGACATGTGCGACGGCGCAGTGATGCCGTGACAGAAAATTCAGGCGTGGCCGCAGAAACGTTGGAAGCCCGGAAATAGACATGACGGATCGTCGCTCACACCACGTCGCCTCACGTTAGAGATGAAATCATGCGTCTTCGCTCGATTGATCTTCGTCCTCCTATTGTCGGTGTGGCGCTCGCATTGCTTGTCGTGACAACTGTTTGCCACGCTGAGGAGGCGGCACCCGTCCCGCCGGCCAAGCCTGTAGCCGTCCCGACCTTCGAGAAATTGCCGCATACGCCGCGGCCGAAAGGCGAGTTCATCGCGTGGTGCGGGGATCGGGAGCGCTATCTGCTCGCGACGGATGGGGAGTATGTCGACGCATACGATGGGAGCACGAAGATCTCCGCCCCATCTCCTACGGGGTCCAGGTGGGCCCAATGTGGACCGGATGGTCAGTACATCGTTTTTCCTGAGGATGATGCAGGGCGCGTGCGGAAGTTCGAGCTCGAGACCGGCAAGAGCGCGATCCTGGCGACGTTCGACAGCCGGTCACGTCGCATCGGCATGGCATTCTCCCCAGACATGAAGGCCGTGGCTTCGGACCAGCCGCTGCAACTGACGGCCGAAGCTGGAGAGTTGCGCGTGATCAGCGTCCCCACGACGACCAGGCAGCCGGTCGCCAAAATCGTTTGGTCTCGCGACAGCTCGAAGTTCTTCTTGGCTTACTCCGATACAGTCGATGTCCTGGACGCGCAGGGCAAGAGGATCGGAGGAGGCAAGATTCGAAAATATTCGGGTGTGACCGCAGGGTGGTTCGATGCCGAACAGAAGTCACTGTTTCTGTTTCTCGTGTCGGACGACATTCAGGGCATCGGCAATCTTGTGAGATGCCGCATCGCCGATTGGCGATGTGTGCGACTAAAGGAGCGCGTTGAGCAGGCCGCGGGCGGCGGCAAGGGCTTGATCGGCATCGTCGGTCCGATCGATAGACCGAAGCTGCCCGACGACGATTCAAGCGTGGTCTATGCGCGCTACGCGGCAGAGCTTCGCGACAATTCATTTCGTCTGTTGTTCCGCCAGGAGTTTACCCTGGCAGCCGGTCAAACCAGCCCTCGGCTTTATGTGTCCCCATCGGCCGCCACGGCAGTGCTGTCGTGGTGGCTGACGGAGCGCGCGAAATGCCCCGATCCGACGAACGACAGGTGCCAGCCCGGATGGATACTGGATATTGGAAAGGCCATTAAATGAGTGATCCTTACAATCCCGGGCCGCCGTTTCGCCGCACCTCGGCTTATGGCAGGCAAAAAGATCCGATCACCGGCGAACTCGGAAAATTTCACACAGGCCAGGATTTCGCGGCCCGCCCCTTCGCGAGCGTCTGGCGGCTTGCCTGTCGCGCCGGCGGTGCCGTTCGTGACCGCCGATGATCCATTGTCAGAGGGGCAGCCGGCCAATTTCAAGGATCGCTTCGGCGACTGGTCCGAAACTCGCCGATTGTCGTCGCGCCGGGAGTCGAGATGACTGTCTGCGACGATGCATCGGCGCTCGCGCGCCCATAGGGCTGGTCGGAACCAGGCGGCGAACAGAATGCTCATTCGAAATTTCAGGTGTATTGGTGTCATCTGCATGTCGCTCGCCCTTTCGAGTTTGCCAGTTTCGTCGCAAGAGGCCGAAACGAGAATCCTCGGCATCCATCTCGCAATGTCTCCCGAGCTGTCGCTGTACGATCAGCACATCAACCAAGAAATACTGGGTGCGCTGTTGCTCAATGCCCGCCGGCTTCCCGAAGTCGCGCCGTGCGAATTGTCCCGGCCCTATCAAATCGACTACGTCTTCGGCGATTTTGCCGTGACTGCTCGACACTTCAGTCCGGCTACGCTTGTGAAATGTCTTGGCGGTGTGGTCCGCTATGTTCTGCACGAAGACATCGCCGAAATTGATTTTCGCGCCGCTCGCGCATCCAAGGTCCGCCTGGCACGAGAAAGTCGCGAGCTTGACGCGAAGATCCCGCAACGAGCAGACGAAGTTGCGGAACGAATGGCGCTTCTCTCGATCTATCGAAAGCATTCGCCGCTCCACCAGTTGCTTTCGGTTGATGCGAACGCAATAGCGGCACTCTCTTTCGAGGAATTCTCTCGCTGGCTCGAGCGCAACCGCGGGGCGGGAAGATTCACCTTCCGCGGTTCAAAGAAGCTGCTGGAAGCACTTGATCTCCCCGTGCCCGACCCAATGGTCCTGCAGCCGATCACCTCGCTGGCGTCGCCTCGGATGCCTGCTGGCGTCCTGACCGTTGACAGCGAGCCTGCCGGGATTGCGGCGATGATCGTGTTGTTTTTGGGGCATGACGAGACGCTTCCCATCGATGAGAAGGCGAAGCGGCGATTTGCTTGTAACCAAGATACCCCCTCGAATCTGGGGGACGGCTATGATGCTATCGCGCGCGCGTCGTGTCGTACCTACGATCATTTTGGCGATATTTGGTTCACGATGCCGCTCAGGAAGGCCGAGAGTGCGCCTTACTCTGATTTTTGCCGGCAAGTGCTTGAGCTGAGCCGTGACGACGACATTGCGACCGTGGCGCGTTTCAGTCCGGAGGGCTCGAAAGGCCTGTACGTCTTGCTGCCACCGGCTTGCAAAGCGTCCAACTAATCTTCCAACGAGAGTGGATTGTTAACTTCCGGGGGCGGACGCCGGATGAAAGGAATCATCTTGCCTATCGAGACCTTCGACGTCACGGACGAAAATGGTGCGCGGGTGATTGGAACTGCGGAGGCTTATCGCGACCCCAAGGGAGAGTTTTACGATCCGAACAGCCCGTACTATCAGCATCCCCGCTTTTCCAACCATCGCATCCAGTTTCTGAACGATAAGGATCTATGTCGCATCGATCGATCAACGCTCAGCAATGCGATCCAGAAGGCGCTCGGAGACGCCCTGACCAGGTTTGATATTCCTAAGCCGGACCCGGATGCAATCAAGTCGCGCGTCGATGCTTCGATTGCCGACGCACTGCGGGCGTGCATGCCCATGAGCCAAGCTGCGCCCCCGGCTGCACTGCAAGAGCCTCCCTCGTCGATGGCCGACCTCATCATCGACAATATCCGGCGTCAGCAACAGCCGAACGCCGATCAGCCGCGATCATCCGTTTTCGATGCCAGGGATACATCCTTACCGTTCGTCCCCACTGCCGCGCTTGTGTCGCCAGGATACGGGGCACGTGCAGACGATCCCTCTCAGGACACGTCGCCCATCCGGCGCTTGACGCGTGTGCAGCCGCGCTGATGTGGCGCGATGCTACTGACCAGGCTCGTAATGACGCCGCCCCTGTGCGACCCGCCCAGGCCCCCGGCCGAGATGTCTCGTGAACTCGCGAACCGGAAGCCGCCGTTTCCGCGCCATCGCATGAACGAGAACTGAGACCACCAGCCAATCAGGCCGCCGTTTCCAGGACAGGCACAGCTCTATCGCTGCGCTATCGAAACCGCATGGCCATTACAAGGACACATCGATGACGCTACCGACCTCTACTTTCGTCACCTACTCCGCGGTGGGTAACCGCGAAGACCTCAGCGACATGATCTATCGCATCGATCCCGTCGACACGCCGTTCATGAGCGGCGTCGACAAGGAGAAGGCGACTGCCGTCAACCACGAATGGCAGACGCAGGCTCTGGCCGGCGCCGACGCCAATAACGCCCAGCTCGAGGGCGACGATCCCAACACCAACACGACCACGCCGACCGTTCGCCTCGGCAATCTCTGCCAGATCTCCTACAAGGTCGCGCGGGTTTCGGGTACGCAACAGGCGGTGGACCATGCCGGCCGCGACAACGAGCTTGCCTATCAGGAGATGCTGAAAGGCCTCGAGCTCAAGCGTGATCTCGAAACCATCCTGTGCGGTGCCAACCAGGCCAAACTGGCCGGCAACACCACGACGGCGCGCAAGACCGCTTCCGTCCTCTCCTGGGTCGTTTCGAACACCTCGAAGGGAACGGCCGGCGGTGCGGCGGACCCGGCGGCGGCCGACGGCACCGGCACGCGAACGGACGGCACCCAGCTCGCCTTCACCGAGGTGCGCCTGAAGACCGTGCTGTCTGCGATCTGGACCAATGGCGGCAAGCCTGGCACCATCATGACCGGCGCCTTCAACAAGCAGATGTTCTCGACCTTCACCGGCCGCTCCACCGCGATCGAGGAGTCGAAGTCGAAGAAGATCGTCGCATCCGTCGATGCGTATGAATCCGACTTCGGCAAGCTCAAGGTGGTCGCCAACCGCTTCCAGCGCCCGCGCGACGTTCTGGTGCTTGAGCTCGACAAATGGGCGGTGGCTTATCTCAACGGGCGCAACATGATCTCGATCCCGCTCGCCAAGACCGGAGATTCCGATCGCCGGCAGATCCTGGCGGAATACGCGCTGGTGGCCCGCAACGAAAAGGCCTCCGGCGGCGTGTTCGACAACACCACCTCTTGAGCGATCAGGATCATCCGTTCCACCCTTGTCCACTTCTTGGGGCAGCCTTCGGGCTGCCCCTTCTTTTTGGAGAGCCAAGATGCCGCTTCCCGGCAATCGCACCCTCAATACCGCCGATCTCACGGCCTACACGTCGTCCTGCGGCGCGAGCCCCGTCGCCGCCTATGTTCGCGTCCCCTTTCGTTGCCGCGTGCTGAAAGTCGCCGGCATTCTGGGCGGGGCGATCACGACCACTGATGGCACCGTCACCGTCTCGGCCAATGCGGCGACGCTGGCGACGTTCACGGTGACGCAAGCCGGATCGGCCGCCGGCCAGCTGTTCTCGGCCGTGCCGCCGTCGCCGACCTATCTCAACGAGGACGACGTGATCGTGCTGACGCCCTCCGGCGCCTCCGGTGCCGCTATTCCCATGCATTTCTCGATCTCCGTGAGGACCGCCTGACATGCCGTTTTTCTCGAAGCAAAACTCCTCGCGCGTCGGCCCGACCCAGACGATCGCCTATGACGCCAGCGTCGGTGCCACCAACGCTTTCGGGCCGGAGACATATCAGCTCCGCCTGGTCGCAAATTCCGGCTGCTCTTATCGGATCGGTGATGGCGCACAGACCGCCACCATTTCCGATCCGTATCTGCCGGCCAATGTCGTCGAATACGTCACCGTCAGTCCTGGCCAGCGCATCGCCGCGCTGAAGGCCGCGACCAACGGCTTGGTCACTGCGACCGCCGGCACTCTATGGATCACGGAGATGTCGTGATGGACGGTGTCGTGATCAGGCCTCATCTCGACAGCAACGGCCGCGAGCTTGCGATCGAGCATGTCCAGGACGTCGCGCCGATCCTGGAATGGAACAAACTGGCGCGCCGGGACGAACAGCATGGCGATTGGGGGCGGCACGTCGCCCGCATCCCCAACGTCATCTACGTCCAATGGCTTAACGAGGAACATGCGAGGGGCAACACCTCGCTGCGGCTGTTCACGCCCGAATTCGACGCGATCGTGCAGCGGAAGCTCGATGATCCCGAATGGGCCTATTTGCGAACCGACAAGCCGAAATTGCAGGCCGGCTGGTCAGCGGAGCTCACGTGACCCAGATAACCGATTACACGTCGTTGCAGCTAGCTGTGACCGAATATCTCGCGCGCGACCAGGATACGACGCTGATCGCCCGGATCCCGACCTTCGTCCAGCTGGCGGAAGCCAAGTTCAACCGCCAGCTCTTTGTGCGGCAAATGGAGCAGCGGGCGACCGCGCTGATAGACCTCGGCTCGGACGAGCCGGAGTTCATCTCCCTGCCGTCGGATTTTCAGTCCATGCGGAGGGTTCGGCTGTCGGGTGTGACGGGCAAGCCGTGCCTCGAATTCAAATCGGGGACGCAAATGGACGAATATCGCTTTGCGACGTCCGACGTCGCCGCGCGGCCGTGCTATTTCACCGTTTTCGGCAACGAGCTCGAACTCGCTCCGAGCCCTGATGCGGCCTACACGATCGAAATGGTCTATCGGCAGAGTGTTCCGCCGCTTGCGTCGAACGGGAGCAATTGGCTGCTGACCATGGCGCCCGATGTCTATCTCTACGGTGCCCTGCTGGAGTCGGCGCCGTACATCAAGGAAGACGCACGCATCCAGACCTGGGGTCTCGGATTCACGTCGGCGCTCGCGGACCTGAACAATCTCGGGCTGACATCGACCTTCAATGCCGGGCCGATGACGGTGCGCGTTTCGGGACAAGTCATTTAGGAGGGGCACAATGGCGAGCTTCAACAAGTTCTATTGCTTCGTGCAGGACGTTGCAAATGCGCTGCACGACATGAAGACCGGCACGGCGCAGGTGTACAAGGTCTATCTGACCAATACGGCGCCGGTTGCCGCCAATACGGTCTACAATGCGCCGGCGGATCTCGCGGCCGGCAACGGCTATACCGCGGGCGGCAACAGCGTCGGCACCATCAGTGGCGCGCAAACGACCGGCACGTTCAAGTTCGTCGGAGGCACCGATCCGGCGTGGACCGCTTCCGGCGGCTCGATCGGTCCGTTTCAATATGCGGTGCTCTACAATTCGACGTCGTCGACCAAGCCGCTGATCGGCTGGTGGGACTATGGCACGGCGATTACGCTGACGAACGGCAATACCTTCACCATTGATCTCGACCAGACCAACGGCATCCTGACGATCACCTGACATGGCTGCTTTTCTCAACAATTGCCGATTCATTCCCTCGGCCGGCGGCACGACGGACTGGGTCTATTCGTCCACAGTCGGTGGATGCCAGTCGCCGGCGCTCGCCGGAGCGATCGACGGGCGCAAGTACAAGTTCATCGCGATCAGCAGCGACCTGACCCAGTGGGAGATCGCGGAGGGCGCCTATACCGCTGCGAGCGGAACGTTTGCGCGTACCACCGTGCTCTACAATTCGTCGGGCTCTGGTGCCGCTTCGGGTCAGAGCAACGCCGGAACCAGGATTAATTTCACGGCGGCGCCGAACGTCGCCATTGTCGGCGTGAAGGAAGATTTGATCTCGATCGAGGAGCCGAACGGGTTTACCGCGGTACAGATGGCGCAAGGTCGCGCCAATCTCGGCGTCACGAAGAAGAACTACCTTGTCAACGGCGGGATGCAGATCAGTCAGGAGAACGGTGTAAGCTCTGGCAGCACCAATTTTTACTATCCGGTTGACCAGTGGTTTATCCAGCATACGATGACCACGGGCACCCTTGGCTGCGTTCAGGCGAACTCGAATACTCCTGGTGGCTCGCCCTGGCGTATCCGCGTCACCGTCGGCACGGCGCAATCGGCCCCCGGCGGACAGGTTTGCTTACTCCAGCAGAAGATCGAAGGCAGCCGGGTTGCCGATCTCATGTGGGGTACGGCGGCGGCTCGAACGGTAACGGTCCAGGTCGGCGTCAAGGCGCCGGCTGCAGGTTCGTATACCGTACAGTTGCAGAATGCCGCCACCGATTCAACGGCAGTTGGGACCTTCACGATTGCGGCCGGTGAGGTCAATTCCGACGTTGTGAAGTCGGTCACTTTGGTCGGCATCACGACAGGCGCTTGGGCGAAGGATACCAACCTTGGCATGTATTTTTATGTCTACCTGATGTCTGTCGGCCAGACGGCTAATGTCTTCGCAACCGCTGGAAATGTGTTCGAGCTGTTCGACGCTGGTATGTACGAAGGAAGCTCGGCTCCTCCGTTTCAGCTGCCGGACTATTCGACCGAACTTGCTGCCTGTCAGAGATATTACGCCAAGCTTGCCGCGGGCGCTCAAATATACAACGGAAGCGGCTCAACGCAGCAAATGTCGGTGACCACGCCGCTGCCGGTGTGGATGCGCGCGACGCCGACTTGCACGGTTTCGACTGGCGCCATTCAGGTGGCCGGCATCGATTTTGTCACCAGCTACGCGTCCAGCATCGCGGCTGGAACTTGGTACAATCCGGTCAATGTGATTGCAAACGCGAGGCTGTAGCGATGACAGAGTATCGAGCCACAGAATCCGCCGCTGTGATCCGCGTGTTGGACGGCGCCTGGATCCCGGACGATGCGGCAAATGTGGATCGCCAGGTGTTTCAAGCCTGGCTTGCCGCGGGCAACGTACCTGATCCCGCCGCGTCGGCGAATCCCGTTCCGAGCACGATCTCGGATCGGCAGTTCTTCCAGCAACTCGCAGTGCAAGGCGTCATCACGCAGAGCGAGGCCCTGGCCGCGGTGAAGACGGGCGACATCCCGGCCGCGCTCCAGCAGGTCATTGACGGTCTGCCACCTGGCCAGCAATTCGAGGCAACCATGATCATCTCAGGCGCGACGACGTTTCAGCGAGGCCATCCTTTGACGGTCGCGGTCGGCGCCGCCTATGGATGGACGGTTGAGCAAATCGACGCACTGTTTCGAGCTGCTGCGGTGCTTTGACCCATGTCTCTTCTCGGTTTCGACGCGCTTGGCCGATGGGCGCTGGCCCAACTCCCAAGCAATGGCAATTTTGCGCTTCTGACTGCACGCGGTTCGGTCGCTCTGACGGCGCAAGCGGCAACATTTGCGACTTCAGAACCGGCGGCGGCCGCGAGCTTCCTGGCGGCAGGGATCTTGGCGACCTTCAGGGTCGCAGAACCGGCGAGCGCAGCGCCTTTTGTCTTCGTTGGTAGTGCAGCAGCATTCGGCTCCTCGCAGATGAGCTTCGGTGGCCCGTTCCTACTGGCCGGCGCAGCGACGAACTCGATGGTTCGCACAGTCGCCTCGCCAGGTGCCGTTCTTTTGTCAGGGGCGTCCGTCCCATTTTTCGCGTCGTGGGCCTCAGGATCCAGCGCATTTGCCTGGGCCGGCGGCGGTTCGACCTACGACCGCGACCACGAGGCCTGGGTTCGGCGACCCTTCGATACGATGTCATGGCAGGCCGAGGCCACGTTGCCGTCGCCAAGCTGGAGCGGTGCCGCACCTCCAGCAAGCGCCTGGGCTGCTGAATTGCAGCCGGCAAATGCGTGGACGCCCGCTACAGTTGAACACGAACCATGGACGACCGAATAATGCCGCTTCTTGCCTATGGTGAGTATCGCCCCGACGTCAGCGACTATGAGGGGCAGGCCACGCGCAACATCCTCAACGTCATTCCGCGCGGTGATGGCTATGGACCGTTTCCATCCTTCTCGGCGTATACGTCGGCGCTGCCGGCGCCGTGCCGAGGCGCGTTCTACGCGCTGAAATCCGACGGGACGGTTGTCACCTTTGCCGGCACGAGCACGAGGCTCTACCGGCTCAACAACATCGATTTCACCTGGGTTGATGTCTCCAAAGGCGGGGCGGCCTATTCGGCGCTTTCCGCCACCGCTCAATGGCAGTTTGCCCAGACCGGAAATTTCGTCTTCGCGACGCAGGCCAATGCGGTGTTGCAGATCTTCGACCTCTCGTCGTCGACGGCCTTCGCCGATGCGCTGGGTTCGCCGCCGCAGGCTGCCTATATCAGCGTGGTCGGACGCTTCCTGGTGCTGTCGGGATTGCTGTCGACGCCGTACCGAATCCAGTGGTCCGGGCTGAACAATTTCAACGCCGCGGACAGCTGGACGAGCGGAATCAAGTCGTCCGACTTCCAGGACTTTCCGGATGGCGGCATCGTCCGCGGCGTCGCCGGCGGCGAGTCCGGCATCGTCTTTCAGGACCAGGCGATCCGGCGCATGTCCTATGTGCCTGGCTCGCCGATCATCTTTCAGATCGATCGCATCACCCAGGACAAGGGCCTCTACGCGCCGTACTCGATCATCCGCGCCGGCGAGCGCATCTTCTTCTACGCCGGCCAGGGCTTTCACAAGATCGAGCCCGGCGGCGTGCCGCAGCAGATCGGACGGGAGAAGGTCGACCGTAGTTTCCTCGCCGATCTCGACAAGGGCAATCTCCAGCTCTTCATGGGGGCCGCTGACCCGCGCTCCACGCGCGTTTATTGGGCCTACAAGTCGGTGTCGGGCACGGTCGCCACCTACGACAAGCTGCTCGGTTACGACTTCCTGCTCGACCGCTTCTTCCCGGTCGCGGTGACCGGCGAGTATCTGCTCGGCATCTCGCAGACCGGACTGACGCTGGAGAACCTCGACAGTATCTCGTCGTCGCTGGATGCGCTGACGCTGAGCCTCGATGCCTACGCGACGGCAGTTCAGCCTGAGATCGCACAGTTCTCGAACGCCCATGTGCTCGGCTTCTTCCGCGGCCCCAGTCTCGAGGCGACGTTGGAGAGCCCGGAGCAGGGCACGGACGAGAACCGTATCACGATCCGCGGCTTCCGCCCGGTGACCGATGCTGCAACGCTGTTTGGCTCGGTGTCGTGGCGCGACACGCCGGCCGCAGTGGCAACGCCGGGCGCGGAGGTTCTGGTCAACGCCCGGACCGGTCGCTGTGACGTCCGACGCGACACCCGCTATTCGCGCTTCAAGATTCGTATCCCGGCCGCGACCTCGTGGTCGTTCTGCGCCGGCGTCGTCCCCGATCTCTCACCCAACGGCACGCTATGACGGCTTACGTTCCCGGCATTACCGAAACGGACCTGAAGAAGATCGTGCTCGCGATCCAGCAACTCGCGGCCGGGCGATCGAACGCCGTCGGCAGCGTGACGCTCGCGACGGGAGCATCGAGCACGACGGTGACAACGGCGAATTGCGCGGTGGGGTCGGTGCCGATCCTCGTGCCTGCGTCGGCGAATGCGGCGACTGAGGTCGGCAACGGGACGATGTATGTGGGCGCCGTCGCGAATGGTTCGTTCACGATCACGCATGCGAACTCCGCGACGGCGGGGCGGGTGCTTTTGTGGGCGGTGGTGGGGTGAGGGCGGGGCGCCGGAGACGCCCCTGACGATCACGATCTAAAGACAGCAAACATTTTACCGACCATTCCAACTAGCCGGGCTCGCATCGTTTGCGCGCAGCCGAGCCGCACAGTATTGCGCGCGTTTCAGCTCCTCATTTCAAAATCGTGAAAGATTTTCGATGGCAACCCCTGATATCCAGAATCTGTTCGAGCGCTTCCTTCAAATCTACGGAGGGCGGAGCGGCCCGACCGAGCCCGCGCGATCAGAGCCGCGTTATCGATCGTCGCAACCGGCGTACTCTGCACCTGCGGAGGTTTACGGAGGTGACGATGCTTATGCGCCCACGGGAGGAGTGCTCCGCGGATGGAGTTCACCGTCCTCGGCTGCGCCGTGGTGGGCTCAGTCCCTCGCGGGTCCAACTGGGGTGCCGGTCGGCCTACGTGGGCCACGGATAGGTGGTCGCCTCGGAGGCGTTCCCTTGCCTCCGATGCCAGTTGGGCGCGATGAGGTCGTTGAGACTCAGATCCCGCATCTGGAAAGGTTGATTCCCCAGTCGACGCGCGATTTCTGGAATGTGGTGGCGCTTCTGCCGCAGATGTTAAGAGGCCAACTGCGCGGCGATGACTGGTCAAGTGGAACCATAGAAGGAGGGGAGGGAGCTTCATCACCCGACCCTTCGCGCGTGCAGCCGCCCCGCCCTCGTGGCGGTCCGCCGCCCTGGATCATGGGCCCAGCGATATTAAACGAGGAGCGTGAACGGCAAGCCAGAACAAGTAATCAACCACCGCCGCCGGTCGATCCAAATTTCAGGCGTTTAACTCGAATCCCACCTATCGCTCTGGGCTCGGAAGGAGGCAACGTAGCAAGTAACGCCACCATACAGTCCGGCTCGGATGGTGACAGCAGGCCTTCGTCCGGCGTCCCATCTCCGCCGCTAGTGCCCGACCAGGAGCCGCCCGTCAGCACACTCGAAGCGGATACGAGCGGGAACGGTTCAGGTGGAATTGGTGGTAACAACACCGGGTCAGGCGGCAACAAGGCCGAGCGGGACAGGGAGTGTAACCAACAATGGCAGGATGAAAAAAACGACTATTGTCCCCAATTCGGTAAGTTCGCTGCCGAGTATCAAAGAAAGTGCGAGGAACAAGCAACACGACGACTTCAAGCTTGCTATCGGGATCAGAGAGAGCCCCCGAAATACTCATGGAAGGACGTTGCCGGTGAAGACTTGGAAGGCCTTCAGAGCTGGCTGAAAAAGCAAGAGAAAGCGCGCATCGCGAAAAGGAAGAAGGGGAAATGACATTCGCTCGACCGCCAAGTCAAACTTATGTGGCTCATCCCGAAGTTGTAGGATTTCATCCTTGATGGCGTTCTTATTTTGTTCTAGATATATTTGTCTGCGCATCTTAGCAATCCGAGCACAGAGAATATCGTCCTGCGGTAAGCGGTTTGCCGACAAACATTGAGGGCCTCGCCATTTCGCCTGTTCGTGACCTAATGCAGGTTTGGATGGATCAATTGGGACGGGGCGTGTCTCCCAACGACATCGTGGCTTCCATCGAAGCGCGATTTCAAGCGGCAACCGGGGAAGACCGTTACGACTTGGCGGCGCAGCTTAATACTTTCCTGGCAATTGCCTATCGAGACGAAGAGCGGCTGCGGCTCTTGGATCAGATGATGAAAGAGTTTCCTGACGATGTCCAGCTGCCGATGAACAAGGCAGAGGTGTATCTCTATTTGCCGGGAGAAATCCCTGAAGCGTTGAAGTGGATCGATGTCGCGATCGAACGCGCCGATCGTCAGGGGCGCTCCCAGAGAGAGACGCGCGGCCACAAGGCTCGCATCCTGCTGAAGCTCGGTCGTGGTGATGAATTGTCCGATGTTCTCGAGCAGATTATGGCACTCCGGTTGGGAAAGGGTGCCAACGATATCGGGCGGGAACGTGATTTCGTTGATCGCGCGCCCTCTGGATTGATCCGGAAAAATGTTCTTGATCGATACAATGAATTTCGGCCAAAGCGCTCGACGGATACCTTAGCTGACGTGCCGCCCAAATACGAACCCCCGGATGAGGCGATGTAGCGTTTGGGGATGCCGATGACGGTGATTGTGCTCCAGGAGTATGCGGCGAATCAGGGAGATCTGATTGTTCTCGTCGGCAGAAAAGTTCGTATCCCTGGTTTTCGACAAGCGGTACGACGAGGCCGAAGCCATTCTTCGCGAGCATCGAGGGGCTGTATCTGGAGACCAGATCCCTCGATTGGTCGGAGTGGAGGAGGCGCTGCGGACCAAAATCGGACAGCTTGGATCCGGTCCGAAAGCACAGCGGCGAACTCTCGCTGGTGCTGATATGGTGGCATGTGCGCTGAGGGAGCAGAACTACTGGGATGAAGCCCAAGCCATCTATCTCAAGTTAGTGGAGCTATCCTTGGAGATGAACGACGCATTCTTCCTTAATGACGCCAGGTTAAGCCGAGCAGGGTGCCTCAAGAACCTCGGGCGGATGAGCGAGTACGAACAAGCGATGGCTGAAGTACCTTCGGGGTACAGCGATCCTGATCCATGGCACTGACTGGCGGGTTGAAGACCTGCGAAGGTGATTTTGACTGGCCCGGCCTGGCGTTTCTTCCGCATTGGTGCCTTTTCTCATCTCTGATCCGAGATTTCCCCTGAGCGACCAGCATCAGGACATCGAAGCCCCCCACTGGATCCGACCGGTGAGGCCGCAGCGGATGAACCTTCTGAGTTCACCGCACGATGCTCATCGCTCCCTTCGTCTTGAAGAGCAATTGGGAATTCCAGCGGGCGCTCGTTACGCAGAGCCCAGAATGGGGGCTCATATGGCGGGACGACTACGCTATTGCGGATCTGGCTGCACGGCACTTGATCAACCGGACGATGTGCTGGGAAGGCGCCGACGGGAAGCTTACTATGGAGATTGCAGTCGGTCAGCGCATCGCGCCGTTGCGGGTCGCTCTGCGCGACGACGCCGACGATTGTACGCCCTGAGGCGCGTCCGTTCTCTCAAGCCGGGTTAGGCTGCCTCTAGGGACGACGCCGGAGAATGCGATGTTCAAGGAGCAGGCCCCGCAGGCGTGACAATCATCCAACACGAGGTCTGATTTGTTGTCCTCCACTCAACTCGTGTGCATCGATCCGAAATGCGTGCGTGAGATATGGTCATCTGCCGCTCCACTCCTGAAGCGGGCGATCGCACGGACCGGGCTTGCGGAGTTCACCACGATCGAACGCGCCATTCTTGACGGCGCCTCGTTGCTCTGGATCGCCTGGAATGGCTTCGGCATCGAGGCCGTGGCATCGACAAGTCTCGAGCAGACCGACGCGGGCAAGGTCTGCGTCATCACGGCCTGCGCCGGCGCCGGCATGACGCGCTGGCTATCTTTGATACGCGGAATCGAAGACTACGCCGAAGCAGAGGGTTGCCGGTGCGTACGAATTTTCGGACGGAAAGGCTGGGGCCGCGTTCTCGATGGATACGAAGAGACCTATGCGATCATCGACAAGCGCTTCCAGTAGTGGCGAGACGCGCATCCGGGAATGGTGATGACGATCCCGGTTTGCGCTCATGAATTTTTCAGCACTGCGTGCGACCAGGGATTGCGTTAGTTCACTATTTGTTCTATCTTGGAGGTGCCTGTGTTTTCGCAAGTGTAGAGGCCGAAGATGTCGTGGGCCGAGCGTCATTTGGATGAGGGCTGCATCGCGTGGTTCGCGAAGGTCGATGGGCGGCGATACAACTTGACGCGCGGGGATCGAGCCCCGGTGCCTCGTTGGTTTGCGAGAAGTGAGTTTGCGCTGCTCTGCTTGTTGATTGGCTTGGGCAGTCACCAATCAGCGGCACAAGAGGCGGACTTCGCCATTTTCGCTCGCGCCGCCGAATATTGTCGCGGCGATATAGTGCGGCCGATGGCATTGTCGCCAGACAAGCGCATGCTCTGCCTCGATGGCGTGATTGCATCGGACCTGGACGTTTCGGTCGCGGCAGATCTGGCGGATCGTGGTATCGCCATCGTTCGCAGCCGCGGAGGAGACCCCGCACGCGCAGTTCAATTGGCGAATGTGCTCAGAGATCGCAATGCGGTCGTTGTCGTGCGGGATTTCTGCTTGTTTGCGTGCGCCAGTTTCATCCTGCTGGCTACGTCCTGGACGAAGCCCTCGTCGCTTGGGGAGCTATCCAGCGATTTCCCGACCATGATTGTATAGGCTTCATCGAGGGCGAGGACCAGGCGGGGCCTTTTCTGACGTCGATGACGTGCTTGCGGACCAACTCTGACGAAGAGCCGGAGTGGCGCCGTTGGACCGAGTTCTATCGCGATAGAATTGCCGGTCCTGCCTTTACCGATCCGCCAGAGAGCAAGTTCATCAGACGGACACTCATGAATCTGTATCGGTCGACCGGTCAGTATCCCGCCGTGCTGTGGACCTGGAATCCTCGTCATCATGCCAGCGCGATCAAGACGAGGCTCGTCTACCAGCACTATCCGGGCAGTCAGGAAGAGGTCGATGAAATCGCGAAGCGATTGGGTCTGATCTACCGCGTGATCTACGCCCCCTAGAAAATGAGATGACAAGAAGTTTCCCGTTTGGCGAAAAAGTTCAATGGATTGTCTGCGCGGCACGCATCGACAGGTCGTCAACGATAAATTGCATTCCGTGAGAGTATAGATGACACGATCATTCAAAAACCCGAACGTACGTATACCCAATTTTGGTGTTGAAGGCGCGATGCCGCAGACGCGGCCCGGGTGGGTGGATCGCAATTGGAGAATAGTTCCGCCGACGTCGCCTCCCTGGTCGCCGCCGCCATCGCCCCCTCGGGAAGGTCCCGATCCATTCGGCGTTCCGCCGGCGACGCCATCTCCGCTGCAGCCAAGGTCGGACGAGCAACGTGCTCCGGCCAGCCGCGATTTGATCAACTGGCTGTTGGGAACGCCTCGCGCGTCCCGCGCACGGAATGGGGCAACTCCGCGGGTATCCAGTCCGGACGGGTATACGCCGGACCTCGATATGGATGCGCGCCCGTGGCAGGCCAAACCGGATCCCGGCCTTATGCAAACCCTGCCATTCAATTCGCGGCAACTGGCCGCGCTGCTGCAGACCCGACCGGAAAACCTGGTTCAGTTGGCGAGAGGGACGCCTTCAAAAGAGAAGGTCGTCCAGCCGCCGATTTTCTTTCCGTTCGACTGACAGTTTCACATTGGCTCTTTTCCCGTTCGACCAGCATTCGCGCCTGCGAAGAGCGCACTCTAATTCAAGGAATCATCGTCCATGGGCGGA
The DNA here is from genome assembly GCF_058804065.1 of Bradyrhizobium sp. GW821-FHT13H05. Taxonomy (NCBI): domain Bacteria; kingdom Pseudomonadati; phylum Pseudomonadota; class Alphaproteobacteria; order Hyphomicrobiales; family Nitrobacteraceae; genus Bradyrhizobium; species Bradyrhizobium sp. GW821-FHT13H05. Next base: position 103,173 of record NZ_JBXAPO010000003.1, read on the forward strand.
CAATCCACCTCCACACAGACCCAGCAATCGCAGACCACACCCTGGGCTGCTGCGCAGCCGGCGCTGCAGACAATGTTGGGTCAGATCGGCACGGGGCTCAACAACACCGGCCTGACCTCGGCGGAAACCTCCGCGCTTGACACCCTGCGGAACAACGCCACAGCGGGCAATCCCTATGCAGGGCAGATCGCAAGCTATGCGCAGTCGCTGCTGGGTGGTGGCGGCGCCACCGCCCAGGCCGGCAATGTACAGGACAACCTCGCGGCCTATCGCAACTGGCTGACGCCATATGCGAACGGCAGCATGGTTGGAAACAATCCGGCCCTGACTGCGCAACTTGCGCAGATCCGGTCGGATGTCGGCAATGACGTCAACTCGCAGTTCGCCGCCGCGGGCCGCGATTTCAGCGGCGCCAACCAGATGGCCTATGGAAGGGGCGTCGCGGCAGCTGAGGCGCCGGTGATCGCCGCGCAATATAACCAGGACGTGGCGAACCAGCTCGCCGCCGCCAATGGGCTGTACGGCGCCGGCAATACCACAGCCAACACGCTGGCTCAGATGCAGCAGACCGATCTGGCCAATCGCGGCCAGGGCGTGACCGCAGCGCAATCGGCCCTCGATGCCCAGAACTATGGAGCCAACGCCACCCTGGCGGAAGAAGCGCAGCGTCGCGGCATTCCCGTGCAGGCGCTGAGCTTGCTCGCGCAGATCGGCGTGCCGATCGCCCAGCTTGGACAGCAGGGCAATAGCACGACGACGGGGACACAGGAAAAATCTGGTGTTGATCAGTTTGCGACGATCGCCAGCGGGATCAACAGCCTGTTGAATCCATTCACCGGTCTGATGAATCCCGGCGCTGGTCGAAAGTGAGGCGAGATATGACGGTTAAAACCGACACGGAATCTACCGGCGCAACGTTCGACCTGGTCAACGCCGGCTATGCGGAGATGCCGGACCCGGACAGGGAGATCCAACATGAGCCGATTGGCAGCGACAGTGCTTCGCTGCACGATGCCGCCGTCCGGCGGTCCGGCTCGCAAGCCGAAGTCGTCGTCAGACGATATACTGACGGCGAAGGCAAGCCCGCCGCCGCAAACGAGGCGGTAACCCTCGCACGCGCTGCGCGGGATTATGCAAGCGCGGCGGCTGGCGACAGGCAGATCGCCGAGAGCAAGTCTTCGGAAGCGCTCGCCGCAAGGATCGATACGTTGCGCGCGGAAGTTGCCGTCGACGACCCCGATGCGTCGGAATTCTACGGGTTTGATCAGCCCGAGGAGGACGGTGCGCGTGATGGAGAGTCCGAAGCTCCGTCAGATGCATTGGGCGATGAGGGAAAACGTCCGACCGGGCTCGATCCGGATATCGGGCAGCTCATGCAGCACCCGGAGGTGCGTCTGGCGCTCGAGGAAAAGGTGGGCGAGGTCGAGCGCGCACGGCGGAGCTATGTCGACGGACTCGATGCGGCCATGCAGATCGCGCAAGCGAGCTTTGTGAGCCAGTTTCCGGAATTGGCCGGCCTGGCGCCGGAGCGGCTTCCGGAGGCCCTCGCGCAAATAGCGCAGCAGGATCCGGCAAAGCTGTCGCGCATCCAGGCGATCGTCGCGGGTAGCGAGCAGTTGCGTGCTCGACAGCATGACGAAATGCGGCGGGGGGCGGATGCTTCGCGGCGCGACTTTCAGAACTATGCAAAGGCAGAGGATGCCCGGCTGGAGACGCTGCTCAAGGAGGAGACGAGAGACGTCAGGCAGGCCGTGGCGCAGGAGATTAGGGCATCGGCCAAGGCCAGCGGCATTGAACCGGAGGAGCTACAGCGCCTCTTCGACAGCGAGCCGCTGATGCGCAATGCGACGTTCCAGCGTATGATGTACGACGCCGGCAAATACAGACTGATGATGAAAGCGAGGGATACCGTCACGGCAAAGCCGATGCCGCCGGTGCAAAGGCCGGGCATGGCGGCCAGCCGAGGTGAACGCGATCAGAATGATCTGCGAGCGTTGAACGCGCGGCTTTCCAGCTCAGGCGATCTCAAGGACGCGGTCGCGCTCTACCAGGCGAGGACAGGCGGTCGACGGTGAGGGAGTCTGCCCCGGGCAGCCCCGCGCGGAAAGCGATGAATGTCTTTCCCCGGCGCTGAATAGAGACGGTGTGCACACAGGATACGATTCTCATGCTGTTGCGACGTGTTTTGTCCGCCATGATTATCGCGACTGGCCTTCTCGCATCGGTCGATGCATCTGCCGGTGACTACAGCGTCTCCTATGCCTTTGACGGTGCGACGAAGGAGGACGTCTTCGCAGGAGCAACGAGCTCGCTCAACGAAGCAGGGGGCACGAAGGAATGCCAGTATGACAGGCCTTGTGCGATAGCGCTGACGAAGTCAGATCTGACGATATCGTTGAACGTACAGCGCTCGGGACGCCATAGGGTGGTCGTCTTTGCCGATGGCGGTCGCAGCCGCAGTATTGGTTGCTGCTATTTTTCGGGCGGTGAGCAGCGCGCTGAAGGCGACCTTGCTCAGCCGATGCTTTGGCTGCGCATCTACGATGGGCGCGCTCGCAGGACAAACGAAGTCGTCCAGAATATTCATTTGGGGCTTCTGTATCTCCAATTTTCAGATTTGAGATAATTCGGCGTTCGGGAGCGCCAAGGGCGCCGGCCCCTCCGATCCAATCGAGCTGCCGCCGAGCTTGTCACCGACAACCCGAGACAAGAACGAGCTGTATCTCGACCCGAACCCGGTTGCACCCCCGATGGACGCTGATCCTCATCCGCGAGAGGAGTGGGCGGTCTCGCCAACCTCCGGAGGCCTGCCGGGTAGCGGGACGACCAGGCCGGAGCGACGCATCGCGCCACCAATATTCTTCCCGTTCTAGGGCAGTCGCCGTCGATCTTCTGGCCGTACCGCCGATCCGATCAAAGTGAATCTACGACAGGACAACATACCATGAGTGAGGACGACAGAAATTTCATTGAACGCGCCGGGTCCATCACCGGCAATCTCTACGGCGAACCTATGTCAGCGGAACGGATCGCGGAGAATTTCGCGCTCTACGGACTGAAAAAGCGCGTGGCGGCACTCGAGAGGTTCGACGCCGAACTGGGCGGCGAGATCGATTCGAGTCCTCATAGTCTGCGGAAGCGTGTTCAGCTGGTCGATTTGCGCCGGCGCATGGGCAGCATCCATGAGGCGCTACGCAAAGCGAAGCGATGACCCATCCGTTGCTGAGGGCGCTCGCGCAGGCTCGCCGGCGCGATGCGCCGATGTTCGTCAAATGGTGTGAGCTGAGCGGTGTGCCCGCCTGTCCTGCGACGCCAGCGTCGGTGGCATGTTTCGTGACCGACTGTGCAGCGCTTGGCATGGATCGTCTCTGGCCGGCCGTTGAGGACATATCACGTATGCACGTGTCGCTCGGACTTGCGGATCCCACGTTGGGCGGCGCGGCTGCACGCGCGATGAGCGCAATTGCGCGCATTCAGCCGCCACGGTCTTGGCCGGGGCCATTCAAGCGACGGTTCGAGGCATTACCTTACGACATCCAGATCCATCTTGCCTCGCACGAAACTCAGCGGGAGCGCGCGCTCCGGCGTGCGCAGAACGAGGTTGCGTCCACCCGCAAGAGGCTGGCGGCGCTCGAAGCTCAAACAAAGGACGAAAAGACCAATGGCAATCAAACAGCAGCGCCCGACAAGGATTGAGGAACGCATCGAGGAGTTGCGTGCCGAAATCGACGGTATCATCGACGCGCGTGTGGCCAGGATTGCAAGCGAGAGTCCCGGCGTTCCCGCAGGCGTGATCCGCAACCTCCTCACGGCCCGGGCGCCGTCCTGTCGCTGCACCCAATATATCGAGCTGTGCGGCAAGGAGACGAAAACGCCGGACTGAAGGCCGGCAGCGATGCCCCCCTAGAAACGCGCGGCACCGACCCGTGGCGTCGCTCTCTTACATGAAGGACAAAGGATGACTCTTTACAAATGGTCTCAGACGGCCTCCGCCGATGCCACGGCGGATTCGACGATCAATTGGGCGGAGGGGCAGTCGCCCTCTAGCGTCAACGATTCGGCGCGCGCAATGATGGCTGCGGTTGCAAAATATAGGGATGACGTCGCCGGAGCTCTAGTGACGAGCGGGACCAGCACGGCGTACGCCGTCAATACGTCCCAGGTGTTTCAGTCGCTTTCGCAGATGAACGGACAAATTGTCGCATTTACTCCACATGCGACGAACACCGCGGGGACTCCTAATGTCAGTTTGAATGTGGACGGTCTCGGTGCAAGGACGATCCGTGCGGATCCGTCGAGTGAGTTGCCAGCAGGGATCTTGGTCGCTGGCACGCCCTATACAGCAGTCTACAATAGTGCTGCCGGGATTTTTTATCTTCATAACTATTACGGCAATCCCTATGGCGTCCCTGTGGGTGGGCTCCTACCGTATGTCGGAAGCAGCGCACCCAATTCATCGTTCGCCATACCGTTTGGCCAAGCGGTCTCGCGCACGACATATGCCACGCTCTTTGCCATCTGCGGAACGAGCTTTGGGACGGGCGACGGTTCTACTACGTTTAACCTCCCCGATCTTCGCAGCCGAGTGATTGCAGGCAAAGACGATATGGGCGGTTCTGGTTCATTCAGGCTCACCAGCGGCAACTTCGGAGCCAATCCCCAAGTGATTGGTGCTGCCGGCGGCGCCGAGACAAGGACCCTCGTTACGGCAAATCTGCCGCCCTATACCCCGTCCGGCTCCATTACGAATGGTGCTATTACTATCTCGCACAATGCAAACTCGGGTCTCAGCTCGACGGGTGGTGGCGGTTTCGCTTGTGGCAGCAATACGGCGGCGTCAATCAGCGCTTCGCAGGGGACGTCTACCTTTTCTGGTAGTGCCCAAGGCGGCTCCAGCACGCCTCTCGCGATAGTCCAGCCGACTCTCATTCTGTCTTACGTCCTGCGCATTATTTGAACGAAGATGTAGACGAACAAAGCGTCTGCCTACGATGTGCTGCGTCGCTCAGATCGCTGCGTTTCAATTCCTAGCCGATCGATATTGGCTTTATCCCTGCCTCTTTGAGCGGATCTACGATAGTTGCATCGCTTGATGTCGATAAGCGCAATCGCATTGGTCCAGCGAAGCACGGCGGTAGGCACCAGGTAGGCTGTCTCATAGCAGTGCCTAAATCTCCAGTCGAAGATCCATTCAATCCCAATCGAGACAACCCATGGTAGACCTGAACGCCCTCACTCGGGCGAATGCGAAGCGCTGGGCGAATGCCAAGCCGACCCGGAAAGCCGAGGCCGCCAATGTTGCTCTGCGCCTTTACAAGGCCAGGCAGCGTTACCAGGCCGTCGAGCGAGAGACCGGGGTCCCCTGGCCGGCGATCGCAGTCATTCACGAGCGCGAATCTTCCCAGGACTGGAGGGCGTCCCTGGCCCAGGGCGATCCCTGGAACCGCGTGTCGGTTCACGTGCCGGCCGGGCGGGGCCCGTTCGATTCATGGGAGGCCGCTGCAATCGACGCGCTGGCCAAGTGTTCGCCCTTTCTCGCGCGTCACAAGGACTGGTCGATTGCGGCCGCGCTGACCGCGCTCGAGACCTACAACGGCATTGGGTATGCCGTCCGCGGCGTACCATCGCCTTATCTCTGGTCGGGGACCAATCAGTACCGCGCGGGAAAGTACGTGCGGGACGGCGTCTACGATCCAGGCAAGGTCGATGCGCAGTTGGGATGCGCGGCGCTCATGATCGCGCTGATGGAGCTCGATCCCGAGATCAGTTTTGTGGGCGCGAATATCGCAAAGAGCGCGTCCGCGGGCGATTCTGCAAAGCCTTCACTGACGAACCCGTCGAGGGGCTCGATCGGCGCGTTCGTAGTCAATCTGGTCAGAGCAATTCTTCGAAGGAAGTGAACATGCGAACAATACTCGACATCATGCTCTTCGCTGCCGGCTCTGCCTCCTGCTGGTTCTGCAAGGAGCCTCTCCTCCGGCTCGTGACCGGAACCGACGCCCTGATCAAGTCGCTCGAGGCGCGGCTCGTAGTCCTGCGAGGCAAATCCTGATGCTCGCGAGACTCAAGGCAGCGTGCCTGCACTCCATGACGATTGCCTGGAGCTATTGCATCGCGCTCGCCGGTGCGTTGGCGTCGATCATCGATGACCTCGCCGACGCGCTCGGCGATCCAGGTGTGAAGGATCAGATCAGCTCGGCCATCGGTGACGTCAAGACAACAGGACGCATCTTGCTGGTGATTTCCGTCGTCACGATCATCGCACGTCTGCGAACCCTTCGGAGGAATAATCAATGTGGATGACGATCATCTCGTTTCTCGGTGGTCCCGTCGTCAAGGGGCTGATCGACGCTTACAGCGCGAAGCTGAAGGCCGAGAACGTCGACACCAAGATCGCGGCAGACCTTGCTGCAAGTGAGATCGCGTCGCAGACGGCCGAAACCAAGGCCGTCACGCAATATAGAATTGCAGAACTCGGTTATTGGTATGAGCCGGACAAATTGATCGGATATTGCGTGACGGTTTATTTCGCGAAGCTCCTTGTCTGGGACAAGGTTCTCGGCCTCGGTACCACCGATGCCCTGGCGGGATTTGCGGCGATCACAGCCAATCTCGTTGTCTCCTTCTACTTCGCCAAGCGCGGTTTCGAGAATGTTGCAAGGATTATCAAGCGGTGAAGGTGCCAGACGACGAAATCAGGGCGATCGTGGCTGAGACACTGGCTGAGCAGCACAGATTCCAGCAGGAAAGCATCGATGCGATCGTGTTGAAAGCCGTCGCGTCGGTGTTGGCTTCTTTCGGAATCGAAGATGACGACCGGAAGGAGTTGCGGGCGGATTTCCAGCACCTGCGGAGATGGCGAAAGAGTGTGGAGCAGGCGCAGAGCTACACTTTCAAGGCCGTGATTACGGTGATTGCCACCGGCCTGATGGGGGCCGTCTGGCTCGGTGTCAAGGTCGTGCTGGGCAAGTGAGCCTTCATGGCGACGGCATCACGACGCGTGCACTCACGTCGTTCTTTACCGACGGACTGCCTCATGTACAGAATTCGCATTGTCGATGCGTCTGATGACGACATCGCCGACACGTTGTCCGATCTGCATCAGCAGACGTTCTTCGACGCCGCGGTCGTGCCTCAATTCGAGTTGGGAGCGTGGTGGCTGGTCCATCATGGCGATAATGCGGTCGCATTTGCCGGAGTGCTTCCATCGACGCACGTCAGAAATGGCGGCTATTTCTCCAGAGTAGGCGTGCTGCAACGGCATTGGGGGCGTGGCCTTCAGCGCAGGTTGATGCGTGTGGTCGAGGCAAGGGGACGGCGTATCGGATGGGATAGCATCGTCTCTGATACGACGGACAATCCGGTATCTGCGAATAACTTCATCCAGGCAGGCTATCGGCTATTTGAGCCAGAAGCGCCTTGGGCCTGGGCGCACACGCTTTACTGGCGAAAATGGCTTCGTTGAGCAGGGTTTCCCGCGGTACGGAACGTACTTTCTACAACGTCAAATGGCCGTGCGAGATGTAGTGCGAGCCCGTAACCCTGAAATGTCTGAGGGCCCGGCAGCTTGACAGCTGCCGGGCCCTTTTTGCGTATTGAAGCGATGCGGCCGAGGTACTTGCGAAGTCGGCGGCGCCGGGCTTTAAGTTTGCTCCTGCGGGAAATTCGGCGACCATAAGCCGATGTAAGGGAGCGCCATCGATGCCCACCAAGCCTCAATTGCCAGAACGTTCGCCGCGGGTGACGGGAGGGCCAACAGCGCTCGATGGTCTGCTGGTCGTCGATTTTACGCGCGTGGTCGCCGGGCCGGCCTGCACGCAGACGCTCGCCGATTTCGGCGCGCACGTCATCAAGATCGAGAACCCGGACGGCGGCGACGATACGCGCGCCTATGAGCACGCCGAAATCGGCGGCGAAAGCGCCGCCTATCTCAGCCTCAACCGCAACAAGCGCGGCATCGCGCTCGACCTCGCCGTGCCCGAAGCCCGCGAGATCGCGCTGGATTTGATCCGCAAGGCGGATGTGGTCGTGGAGAATTTTTCGAGCGGGGTGATGAAGAAATTCGGCCTCGACTATGAGGTAGTTGCGCCGCTCAACCCACGGCTGGTCTATTGCTCGATCTCGGCTTACGGACGCAGCGGACCATTCGCCTCGCGTCCGGGCTTCGATCCGATCACGCAGGCGGAAAGCGGCTTCATGTCGCTCAACGGGTTTGCCGACGGCCCGGCGGTTCGTACCGGCCCGCCCATCGTGGACATGGCGACAGGGATGTCTGCCTGCAACGCCATCCTGCTCGCGCTACTGGCGCGGGATCGACTCGGCCGCGGGCAGCATGTCGAGGTCGCCCTGTTCGACATTGCCATGGGGATGACCGGCTTTTACGGCATGGCCTATCTGATCAATGGCGAGAACCCCGGCCGATTTGGCAACTCGCCGAGCGGCTCTCCGACCGTCGGCGTCTACGAGGCCTCCGATGGTCCGCTTTATATGGCCTGCGCCAACGACCGGCTCTATCGCCGGCTGGTGGTCGAGGTGCTGAAAAGGCCTGACCTGATCACCGATCCGCAGTTTGCTTCGCGCAAAGCGCGTTCCGAGAACAAGGAGCTCCTGCGGGCAGCCATCGCGGAGGTCTTTGCGAGCGATACGCTCGAGAACTGGATGGCAAAGATGAAGCTGGCCAATATTCCGGTCGGCTATCTCCGGACGGTCGAGGAGGGGTTTAATGCGCCCGAGGCCCGCGAGCGACATCGCTTGAACCGGATTCCGCATCCTACGGCGGAATGGGTGCCCAACATCGAGCCTCCGATCAGTATGAGCTTGACGGGAGCAATCGATCCCGTGGCGGCACCCTTGCTAGGTGAGCATACCAAGGACGTCCTGTGTGATACGCTTGGATACGACGAGCGCCGGATCTCGGAGTTTAGCCAAAAGGGCGCCTTTGGATCAGGCAAGCCACCAGCGTCGGTTTGAACTTAATCGGTCGATCCAAAGGACTGCGTCGCACGGCGCGCATCTGCTTGATTTGGCGAAGTTCCCGCCGCATAAATGTGTGAAAGCGAGGGACGCGAATGGCGCCTGGTCAAGAGCCGAGCATGGGCCAGCCGACGGGGCGGGAAGCCGTAGAGCGCGCCTATGCGGCAATGATCGCGAGAACCCGGGAGCTCGTACCGCAGCTGCGAGAGCGGGCGACGCGAACGGAGGAGCTGCGGCACCTTCCGTCGGAGACCGAGAGGGATCTCCATGACGCCGGTCTGTTCCGGATGCTCCAGCCGAGGCGCGTCGGCGGCGCCGAGCTTGACTATGTCGCCCTTGTCGACTGCGCTGAGCTGCTTGGCCGGGCCGACGCTTCGGTGGCGTGGAATCTCGCCAATCTGGCGAGCCATCACTGGATGCTCGGAATGTTCGAGCAGAAGGCCCAGGATCTGGTGTGGGGCCGCGATCCGGACACGCTGATTGCGTCCTCGTTCATTTTTCCTGCCGGGCGCGCCACGCGAGTCGAGGGTGGGTACCGGCTGCATGGCAGCTGGCCGTTCTCCTCCGGCGTTGCTTCCTGCGAATGGAATATGCTGGCAAGCGTCGTCTACTCCGACGACGAGGCGGACGGAATCGAATATCGAATTTTTCTGCTGCCGAAGGACGACTACAAGGTGTTGGACACCTGGAATGTCTCGGGACTACGCGGGACAGGCTCCTGTGATGTCGAGGTCAGAGATGCCTTCGTGCCCGACTACATGACGGTCGCCGTCGGCGATCTTGCCGGCGGCCCGACACCTGGGAGCAGGATCAATCCCAATCCGTTATATATGTTGCCCGTGTTTTCGCTGTTTCCCTACGTTCTGTCGGGCGTTGCGCTGGGAAATGCGCAAGCGTGCCTCGACGATTATGCCGAGGTCGCCCGTCATCGTGTTTCGACCTACAACCGGGCCAAGCTGAGCGATTTTCAGAGCACGCAGATCAAGATCGCAGAGGCTTCGGCCAAGATCGACGCTGCGCGCCTGATCATGCGTTCGGCCTGCATCGGCGCCATGGAAGATGCGCGGTGTGGCCACATTCCAAACATGGCCAGCAAGACCAGGTACCGGCGCGACGGAGCTTTCTCGGTCAATCTTTGCACGGATGCAGTCTCGCTGCTGTTTGCGGCGAGCGGGGCGCGTGGCCTGTTCACAGCGGGTGTGTTGCAGCGGCAGTTCCGCGATGCACACGCGATCAATTCCCATCTTGCATTTAACTTCGATACGGCCGGAACCAATTATGGACGCGTGGCGCTGGGCCTGCCGTCCGAGAATCTCACGCTGTGAGGCCGGCCGATGAATGATCTGCCGAAGCAGCCGGCCGTTCCCGATCCAGCCAACGAACTCGCACGCGACAGCTCGTCGATTGACCCCCGCGATTTTCGCAGCGCGCTCGGCACATATGGAACGGGCGTAACGATCATCACTGCCACGGCGGCTGACGGAAAGCCCTATGGCATCACCTGCAATTCGTTTGCGTCGGTCTCCCTGAATCCACCTCTGGTTCTCTGGAGCCTCGGAATCTATTCCTCGAGTCTGACCGTGTTTCAAAACGCCAGCCATTTCGCGGTTCATATACTCGGCACGTCACAGCAGGCGCTTGCAAACAAATTCGCGAAATCGTCCGAGGACAAGTTTGCCGGAGTCGACTGGACAGCGGGTCTCGGTAACGCTCCCGTGCTTGCCGAGAGCGTCGCCAACTTTCAATGCCGGTCTGTCAATCGCTATTATGGTGGCGACCACGTGATCTTTCTCGGCGCGGTCGAGGCCTACGCCTACAATACCAAGGAGCCGCTATTGTTTGCGCGAGGGACGTATGGCCGGTTCTTGGCCGACGACGACCGCAAGAAATAGCCGCAACGCGCTTTGGCTCGCGTTCCATAGCTCAGCGCTCTGCTGCTGAAAGCTTGTAGATCTCCAGTGCATCGGCATCCGCGCCTCGCGCAGCTTTGGCCAGCCTGAAAATCTGTGCCGCAAGCGATGCCATTGGTATCGGCGTCGATGCCGTCTGCGCGACATCGGCAACCGTATCGAGATCCTTGAGCATCGTGGCGATGTGACCGAGTGGCGGCGAGTGAATGCCTTGGACCATCCGCGGCACGAACAGCTGAAGAGGAATGGAATCCGCAAAGCCACCGGCGAGCGCTTCGGGCAACCGGTTGGCGTCGATTCCGGCGTTCACCGCAAGACGCGTCGCTTCCGCGAGGACGGCCATTGCACATCCGACGATCACCTGGTTGCAGAGTTTTGTGGTCTGGCCGGCGCCGGTAGGCCCCATGTGGGTGAACCTGCGGGCCATGGTGAGGATGTAGGGGCGGACCCTCTCGATGTCGGCAGCATCTCCGCCGGCCATGATCGCAAGCGTACCTTCCTCGGCCCCCTTGGTGCCGCCGGACACCGGGGCGTCGATCCAGCCTGCGCCGTTCGCGTCTTTCAGTCGCATTGCGAGATCGCGCGCGGCGTCAGGATGGATCGACGAGAAGTCGACGACGAGCTTGCCCGCACCGGGAGCCGACGAAAGACCTTCGGCTCCAAAGATGACCTCTTCCACGGCCGCGGCATCCGTTACGCACATGAAGACGATGTCCGAGCTCGCCAGAACCTCATGAGGAGTGGCCGCGCGCCTGGCGCCGGCTTCGACGAGTGGAGCGACCTTGCCCTCCGAGCGATTCCAGACGCCCACTTGATAGCCAGCCTTGAGCAGGCGCCGGGTCATGGGGGTCCCCATGAGCCCGAGGCCGATATAGCCGAGCCGCTCGACGCCTTGCGGGTTTGTCTTGCTCGCATCAGCCATAGGTTGCCTCCTTCTCTCGCCGCGCGACGGGCGCGACCGCGACTCACCATACATGGCGTGTCCTGCGGCGAAACCGGCCTGCCTGCATGGCTTGCTTGATTGTTTGAACCATGAAACATTTGGGCCCGTCGGGATGGGTGGCGCCGGTCGGCGCCGGAGCAACGGAGTGGGCGCGATGCGAACGGTTTCGAGGTGGATGCTGGCAACAGCGGCGGTGGCGGCCGTTAGTGTTGGCGCAAGTCCCTCACGGGCGCAGCAGACGATCCGCGTCGGTTGGACGATCCCGGCCGAGGAGTCCAAATATTGGATGATGCGCAGGCCGGCCGAATTTCCCAATATCGGCAAGGCCTATAATATCGAATGGACCCAATTTCAGGGTACAGCGCCGATGACGCAGGCATTGGCCGCAGGCGCTCTGGATTGCGCGACGCAGGCGCCGTTGTCGCTCTCCAACGGAGTGGTCGGCGGGAATCTCAAGGCCTACATCGTGGCGCAGCACGTCTTCGAGAAGCCCGGCGGTTTCTCGGTCTACTGGGCTGTCCTGGATGACTCGCCTATCAAGACAATTGCCGATCTTAAGGGCAAGACGGTCGGCATTTCCGTGATCGGCGGCGGTACGCAGGGGCCGTTCAACCTGCTCTTGAAGCAGAATGGCGTCGATCCGGCCAAGGATATCAAGTTGGTCGAGGTCGGCTTTGCTGTCTCCGAAGATGCGTTGCGCCAGGGCCGCGTCGACGCGGTCAACATGAACCAGCCGTTTGCCGCGCGCGCCGAGGCAAAGGGGGGCACCCGCAAACTGTTCTCGTTGTCCCAGGCCATGCCGAACATCGTGCACATTCTGGAAGCCTGCCGTGCCGATTTCGTCGACAAGAATCCAGATCTGGTGAAGGCCTATGTTCGCGACATCACGTCAGGTATGAAGAAAGCGCTGGCGAACCGCGAGGAGACCCTTAAGGTGGTCAATGAGGTCTTGAAAGCGCCCATTCCGGTGCTTGAGACTTACCTCCTCAAGGACAATGATTTCGGTCGCGACCCCGGCGCTGCACCGAACTTCCCCGCGATCCAGAAGATGCTGGACATCTACGCGGAGACGGGGATGTTGCCGAAACTGGACGTAGCGCAATTCAAGCATCCGACGATCGTCGCGCCGCTGGAATAAGCCACACAGCGAATGATCCGAACGATGAGATCGCAACATCCCGGAGCATCCGGGACGTTGCATGAAGAAGATGCACGTATGAAGAAATTGCGATCACGGGTCACGACAGACGGCCTCGACCGGGCCCCCCACCGCGCATTTATGCGCGCGATGGGGCTCGACGATGCGGCGATTGCCAGGCCGATGGTCGGCGTCGTCAGCATGAAGGGCGAGCAGACGCCCTGCAACATGACCCATGATTTCCAAGTGGCGGCGGCCAAGACGGGAATCGAGGAGGCCGGCGGCACGCCGCGCGAATTTTCGACCGTGTCGGTCTCCGACGGCATCAGCATGAATCACGAGGGAATGAAGTTCTCCCTGTTTTCACGCGAGCTGATCGCCGACTCGATCGAGGCCGTCGTCCATGGTCTCGCCTACGACGCGCTGATCGGGTACGGCGGCTGCGACAAGACACTTCCTGGCGTGATGATGGGCATGGTTCGTTGCAACGTGCCGTCCATTTTCATTTACGGCGGCAGCTCGCTGCCGGGGCGGATAGACGGGCGAACGCTGACGGTGCTCGATTCCTATGAGGCCGTCGGCAGCTTCATGACTGGTGAGATCGACGGCGCGACGCTGGAGCGGATTGAGCGCGCTTGCCTACCGACCATTGGCGCATGCGCCGGTCAGTTCACCGCGAACACCATGGGCATGGTGTCGGAGGCGATGGGCCTCACCATTCCCAACGTCTCGATGGTGCCCGGTGTCTATGCCGAACGCGCGCAGATATCGCGACGCGCCGGTCGAATGATCATGGAGATGCTGGAGCGCGGCGGTCCGCTGCCGCGCGACATCGTGACGCGGAAATCCCTGGAGAACGGTGCGGCGATCGTTGCGGCCACGGGCGGTTCGACCAACGCTGCGCTGCATCTGCCGGCGATTGCGAACGAGGCCGGCATAGCCTTTACGATCGATGATGTCGGTGAGGTTTTCGCCAGGACGCCTCTGATCGGAAACCTGCGGCCGGGCGGCAAATACACGGCAAAGGACGTCTACGATATTGGCGGTGCCGCTGTCGTTATCCGGGAGCTGATCCAGAGCGGCCACATCGATGGCAGCTGTATCACCATCACGGGGCGCACACTTGCTGAAGAATATGGCGCAGCCAACGCGCCCGATGGCGAGGTCGTTTACGCGTCTCGTGCGCCGATCATGCCCGATGGCGGCGTGGCGGTGCTGAAGGGCAATCTCTGTCCTGATGGCGCGGTGATCAAGGTCGCAGGCTTGAAGAGCCAGTTCTTCGAGGGTGTTGCGCGCGTCTTCGAAGACGAGGAAGCCTGTGTCAAAGCAGTTCGTGACCGCACTTACAAGGCGGGCGAGGTTCTCGTGATCCGCAACGAAGGGCCGGTCGGCGGCCCCGGCATGCGCGAGATGCTCGGCGTTACCGCATTGATCTACGGACAGGGCATGGGCGAAAAGGTCGCCCTGATCACCGATGGCCGGTTCTCCGGCGCGACCCGAGGCATGTGTATCGGCTATGTGTCTCCCGAAGCATTCGTGGGTGGTCCGCTGGCGCTCGTTCGCGACGGCGACAGGATCCGGATCGATGCCGCAAACCGGCGTATGGATATGCTGGTCGACGAACAGGACCTTGCTGCACGCCGACGCGATTGGAAGCAGCGTCCGCCGCGTCACCGCGCAGGTGCGCTCGCAAAATATGCGCGGTTGGTCGGGCAGGCGCCCGGCGGAGCCGTCACGCATCAGGGGCCTGCAGAATGGCCCTGGTTCAAATGACGCGCTGCACCCGTGCGAAAACGACCGCCTGTCTGGCAGGTTTCTTGCTAAGCTCTTGCCGCTGATGGAGGACATTCAGCAGGTTCGTTGGGAAATGTCCGCGCGCGAGTGAGACGAGAGACGTCATGAAGGTAGTGCCTTCGAGATCGAGCGAATGGGTGAGACCGGTGACGCCACAAAAACCGGCTTCTGCGATCATCGAGATCGACCGCGTCTCGCAGGTTTTTCAGACCTCGGCGCGCAAGGATCATTTGGCACTATCGGAGATCTCGCTGACGATCGAGGAGGGAGCCTTCGTCTCCATTCTTGGTCCGTCCGGTTGCGGCAAGTCAACGCTGCTTTACATCGTCGGTGGCTTCGTCAGTCCGACCAGCGGTGCGGCGAAGATCAAGGGACAGGCTATCACGGGGCCGGGTCCGGATCGCGGACCGGTGTTCCAGGAATTTGCACTGTTTCCCTGGAAGACCGTGCTGGGCAATGTGATGTACGGGCCGCGCCAGCAGGGCGTGCGGGCTGCCGAGGCTGAAGCGCAGAGCCGGGCGCTGCTCGAGATGGTCGGCCTCAAGGGCTATGAAAACTTCTATCCCAAGGAATTGTCTGGCGGCATGAAGCAACGCGTCGCGTTGGCGCGAACACTTGCCTACCATCCCGAAGTCCTGCTGATGGATGAGCCGTTCGGCGCGCTCGACGCTCACACCCGGACGCGCCTGCAGAACGATCTCTTGAACATCTGGGAGCGCGACCGGAAGACGGTGCTGTTCGTCACCCATTCGGTCGACGAAGCCGTCTTCCTGTCAGACAAGGTCGTGATGATGTCGAAGTCACCCGGTCGCATCCGGCAGGTGATCGACATCGATCTGCCGCGGCCGCGGCGCCGTAGCGAGCTGTTGCTCGACTCGCGCTATCAGAAATACGTCGTCGACATCGAGCGAATGTTCGACGAGGTCGACGAGACCGGATTCCCGTCATGACATTGCTGGCTACCTCCGCCAGACGTGCCGCCCCGGTGTTCGCTTGCATCGGACTGCTGGCGGTGTGGCAGGTCGCGTCGCTCGCGCTGAAGAACGACAGCTTTCCGACAGCGATCGAGGCGATCCGGGCGATCCCGGACATCCTTGGCGACAAGGAATCCCTGATCAACATCGTTGCCTCGCTCCGCCGCATGGCGATCGGGTTTGGCATAGCGGTGCTGGTCTCGATCCCACTCGGCCTGCTGATGGGCCGCAGCCGGGCTGTCGCGGCTTTCTTCAACCCCCTCCTGATGGTGATCTATCCAGTCCCGAAGGCAGCCTTGATGCCGATCATCATGCTGTGGCTGGGTGTCGGCGACGTCACCAAGACGCTGGTGATCTTCCTCGGCGTAAGCTTGCCCGTGATCTATCACAGCTTTGAGGGCGCCAAGGCCGTCGAAGAGAAGATGCTGTGGTCAGGTGCGGCCATAGGGCTCTCGCCCCTGCAACGTCTGGTCCGGATCGTATTGCCGGCGGCGCTGCCGGAGATCTTGACCGGGTGCCGGACCGGCCTGGTGCTGGCGCTGATCACGATGATCACCAGCGAAATGATTGCCCGCCAGTCCGGCGCCGGGAACATCCTGTTCAACGCGCTCGACATGGGGCAATACGACACCGTCTTTGCGATGATCATCATCGTGGGGGCGATGGGAATCTGCCTCGATGCGATCTTCGAGCGGGTCCGCGCAAGGCTGGTGCGCTGGTCCGAGCCTCAGTTCGACATGCCGTTGAGCTTCTCATGACATCGCGCGTTCTCCCATCAAATGTCGCTCTCGGAGTCGCGCCGATCGCGCTGGTGATCGCAGTATGGCAAGGCCTCGTGTCATTCGGCTTTGCGCCTGCGGTCTTGCTGCCGCCACCGGGATATGTTTTCGGCAGACTGCTCCGGCAGCTCGTGACGTGGACATTTCAGCAGGAGATCGCGGCGACCCTGATCCGGTTGTTTGCCGGCTTCGCGATTGCGGTCGTGCTCGGTGTCGGCATCGGCATCGCCGCTGCCGCCAGTCCCGCGATCAATGCCGTGGTTCGGCCGATCGTGCGTGTTCTGGCGCCGCTGCCGAAGGTCGCGCTCTATCCGGCGCTGCTGTTGCTGCTCGGCTTCGGCCACGGGTCGAAGATCACATTGGTGGCCGCGGATGCGCTCTTTCCCATTCTATTGTCCACCTATTACGGCGCATCGACCGTCGAGCAGAAGCTGATCTGGTCGGCCATGGCCGCGGGAACGCCGCGCTATGAAATCCTCTTCAAGGTGGTGCTGCCGGCGGCGATGCCGTCGATCCTCACCGGCTGTCGGATTGGCCTTGTCATTTCCTGCATCGTGGTGTTTCTGGCCGAGATGATCACGTCGACGGATGGACTGGGCCATGTGCTCGTCACGGCGGCCCGGACGTTCCAGGCCGTCGACATGTTCGTGCCGTTGATCACGATCTCGCTGCTGGGGTTGATCTTGAACGGTCTGTTGGGTGCCGTGCGATCCTACCTCTTACGGGGCTTTCCCGAGGCGTGATCTGACCGAATAAGAAACCAGAAGTCCGGGAGCGAACCATGCTGGCTGATCGCATCGAGGCAAAATGGATCGACGCATTTTGCGAGATCTTTGAGCGTTGCGCCGTCAAGGCCGGTGACACCGCGGCGATCCTCTCGGAAACGCAATCGCGTGCACTGAATGTGCATCTGTCGGAACTCGCGCTGCTGCGGATGGGAGCTCGACCATTTCATGTCGTGATGCCGACGCCGCGCAACCGCAACATTGTTCCGGTTCGTTCGACAGGGGCAAGCGAGGCGATCCAGCGGCTCGGGCCGGTGATCAGCGCGCTTCAACAGGCCGGCTTTGTGGTGGATTGCACCATCGAGGGCCTGATGCATGCCGTGGAGACCCCCGAGATCCTCAAGGCCGGGGCGCGTATCCTGGTGATCTCCAACGAGCATCCCGAGGCGCTGGAGCGGATGGTGCCGGATCCCGCGCTCGAGAAGCGCGTTCGTGCGGCGGCGAAGATGCTGCGCGGGACCAAGCGGATGCGCGTCACCTCAAAGGCCGGCACGGCGCTTGACGTCGATATGGTTGGCGCATCGACGGTCGGAGTATGGGGCTGGACCGACAAGCCCGGCACGCTGGCGCATTGGCCGGGCGGCATCGTCGTCAGCTTTCCCAAGAGCGGGACGATCAACGGTACGCTGGTGATGGCCCCCGGCGACATCAACTTGACCTTCAAGCGCTACCTGACCTCGCCGGTGAAGATGACCTTGAAGGACGATTATGTCGTCGAGCTGGAAGGTGAGGGCACGGACGGCGCGATGATGCGCGCCTATCTCGCCGCCTGGGGTGATCGTGAGGCCTATGCGGTCTCGCATGTCGGATTCGGCATGAACCCTGCTGCGCGCTACGAAGCGCTGTCGATGTACGACCAGCGCGATACCAACGGCACGGAGATTCGCGCCGTCTCCGGTAACTTCCTGTTCTCGACCGGCGCGAACGAATTTGCCGGTCGCTATACGGCAGGCCATTTCGATCTGCCGATGATGGGAACCACCATCGAGCTCGATGGTGTCGCGGTGGTGCGGGACGGCGTGCTCCAGGACGTCTTCGGCTAATCGCGGTCGAGCACGGGCGGGCGAGCCAGCTCGAAGTGCCGGAGCAGATCGACCATGGCTTGGAGCCGCTTCACGCGATAGGCGTCGACGTCCATGCCTGAATAATCGAGGAAGCCTGCGCCCGTTCGCAGACCGATCCGGCCTTCGTGCATGTTGCGCGAGATCACGTCTGGCGCGCGATAGCGGTCGCTACCGAGCGCGCCTTCGAGATAACGGCTCGCGTAGTAGAGAATATCGCCGCCGCCCCAGTCGATGAATTCGAGCAGCCCGAGCACCGCGTAGCGGAAGCCGAAACCGTAGCGGATCGCCTTGTCGATCTCTTCCGCACTGGCGACGCCCTCCTCGACCATGCGCGCGGCCTCGTTCATGGCGAGCGCCTGGATGCGCGGGACGATGAAGCCGGGCGTCGCTGCGCAGACCACCGGCACCTTGCCGATGCCCTCCAGCAGTGCCTTGACCTCGTCGATGATGGCTGGATCGGTGGCCTTGCCGGGCGAAACTTCGACCAGCGGGATCAGATAAGCGGGGTTGAGCCAGTGCACGTTGAGGAAGCGGCGAGGATTCACGATCGCGCCAGATAGATCGTCGACGAGAATCGTCGATGTCGTCGATGCGATGATCGTGTCGGGGCTGACCTGCTTTGAAGCCTCCCCCAATACTTCGCGCTTGAGTTCGACGACCTCCGGGACACCCTCGAAGACAATACCTGCGTTTGACAGTGCCGCGCCGCTTTGGCCGGATGGTACCACCGAGACCCGCGCGATGAGCGGGTCGACATCGGCCTCGGTCAGCAGTCCCAGCTTCGACAGGCTGGCGAATGTCTTCCTGACCTCACCGAGTGCGTCCGCCTCTAGTTTGGCGAAGTCCTCCACCGAGCGGGCTTTGATATCAATCATCGTGACCCTGTGACCCGCGTAGGCGAACGCGACGGCGATCCCGCGCCCCATGCGGCCGGCTCCGAGACAGGCGATGTTGGTGCGACCAGTCATCGGTCAAAATCCATTGCGAAGCAGCGTCTGCAATTCGGCCCGGCTGAGGTTACCAAGACCAAGCGTCTCGAGCGTTCGTCCGCCTTGCATAAAATCCTCGCCGCAGATCGCGGCGCCGATCGCCAGGAAGGCCTTGGCCAGCGGGGTGGCCACGCCCGCCAGGCCGGCGACGGACACCAGCAACGATAACCCAAGCCGCAAATCCTCACGCATGTAGCGGTGCTCGGTCAGCACGATGCGTTCACGCCAGTCGCCGGAATCCGTCAGCTGGTCATGCGACCCACGGCCATACATCCAGATTTCGCCCTCGTTCGCGTAGTGATGGGCGAGCGGGAAATGCGGTGCATTGTAACCGAGTGCCTCGCGAACGGCGATCCGCTCGGCGTCGAGCGCGTCGGTCACCCGTCGGATTGCGGCTTGCGTGCCCTCCTTGTGGATGTCCCATCGCTCGAAATGCTCGATCGGGCCGGCGTTCATCACGATGAGTGGCGGGTGAATGATGGCACCTGCATTCATCAGCGCACCGGACAGCGCGTCTCCGCACGGTTCGATTGCGTCGGGAAAAGCGCGTCCGATCACTTCGAGTGCGTGCGGCGCCCGGTCGAGCGGAAATACACCAACCGGCAGCCGTTTGGCGCGGATCGTGATCGCGACCTCGAACGGCCCGTGCTTGCGGGTCAGCCAGGGCAGCGTTCCGGTCTCGGCAAAGCTGGCCCTGGCGTGGTTGCCGGCATCTCGCGCGGCCTGGGCGAAGATCATCGAGCCGAACGTCGCGGGCGGCAGAAACACGACTTGGCCGTCCCGCAGGTGCGGCGCGAGCAAACGCGCGATATCCAACTGCGCGAAGGCTGGGGCAGGGCACAGGATCAGTTCGGCACCGCTGGCGGCTTCGGCGATGTCGGTCGTCACCAGCGCCAGCTTCACGTCGTGACGACCGTTATGATCCTTGACCAGGATGCGTGAGCCGGCAGCGCGATGTGTTGCGACCTGTTTCGCGTCGCGGCGCCAGAGCCGGACCTGATGCCCCGACAGCGCAAAATCGCCTGCGGCCGCGAAAGAGCCGTTTCCCCCACCCAGAACCGCTATCTTCAAGATGCTTCTCCTTGCGCGCGCGACTGCGCATCAAGCTGCTTCAGCAGGAAATGCTGGACCTTGCCGAGCGCCGTGCGTGGCAGATCCTGAACGAAGATGATATCGCGCGGAATCTTGTAGCGGGCGAGTTGCGCCTGAAGATGCGTTCTCAGCTCCTCCGCTTCGAGCCGGCAGCCCGCGCGCCTGATGACATAAGCGATCGGCACCTCGTCCCAGCGCGGGTCGGGCCGGCCGATCACGGCGCATTCGCTGACGTCGGGATGTTCGAGCAGGACACGCTCGACCTCGGCCGGATAGATGTTCTCCCCACCGGAAATGATCATGTTCTTCTTGCGGTCACGCACCCAGAAATAGCCGTCGGCGTCGCACATGCCGATATCACCGGTGCGGTACCAGCCGTCACGCAGTGCTTCGCGCGTGGCGCCTTCGTTCCCCCAGTATTCGAAGAACACGCTCGGGCCACGCACTGCGATCTCACCCGGCGTACCGGCCGGTACTTCAGCACCCGCTTGGTCGATCACCCTCGCTTCGCAGCAGAGGCCGGGGAGGCCAGTCGAGCCTGCGCGCGAGAGATCGCCGCCAAGCCGCGTGTAGACCGCGATGGGGCAGGTTTCCGTCGAGCCGTAGACCTGAAGCACCGGAACGCCGCGCGCGACAAAGCGGTCGATCAGATGCTGCGGCACGATGGTCGAACCGGTGGCAACGGCCTTCAGTGATGAGAGATCAGCTGTGGCCCAGGCAGGATGCTCACTAATGGCCTGAATGATTGCCGGCACCATCACGGTCAGGGTTGGCCGTTCCTGCTGGATGGCTGCAAGCGCCGTATCCGGGGTGAAACGCGCGTGAATCGTGACTGTCGCCCCAAGTTGGAGCGCTGCCGTAGTCTGGATGTTGAGGCCGCCGACATGAAAGAACGGCAGCACCGTCAGCACGTGGTCGTCGGACGTCATGTTGTGCATGTGCTGGCTCATGACGCCGTTCCAGAACAGCGCCTCTTGCCGAAGCACAGCGCCCTTCGGCCGTCCTGTCGTTCCCGAGGTGTAAACGATCAGAAGCGGGCAGGAGAGATCGGCGTGCGGGTTGCGGCTGGTGCCTTCGTTGCGGGCCAGCAGGCTTTCGAACGTGGCGCCGCGCGGTGGCGCGAAATCAAGGCCGACGACGGCAGTCCCCGACGTAAGCTCGGGAAGAACGTCTTCAAAGCCCTGTTCGAGCACCAGCACCTTGGCGCCGGCGTCGGTGAGAATGAAGAGCTGCTCGGCGACGGCCAGTCGCCAGTTGAGGGGCACCAGCATCGCGCCAAGTCGCGCGCAGGCGTAGAGCAGAACCAGATAGTCCGGCCGGTTCAGGCTGAGGATCGCGACGCGGTCGCCGCGGCCGACCCCAAGCTCCTGCTTCAAGGCCGTGGCCGTCCGCTCGATACGCGCGGCGAGCGCCGCATAGCTCAGCCGTTGCCCTTCGAAAGCAATGGCCGTCTTGTCTGGCGCGAACGCCGCGTTGCGATCGATCAGACTGCAGAGGTCCACCGTCAGTCGTCCGTTTCGCCGGCCTCGTACAGCGCCTCGCGCCCGATCCGGTCAAGGCAAAGCTCGGCTGTCCAGGGCAGCATCAGCGAGCCGCAGCGACTGTCGCGATAGATGCGCTCCAGCGGGAGCGAGCGAAGCATGGCCTGACCGCCGCAGGTGCGGATCGCGAGCGCGGCGAGCTCATTGGCCCCCTCCATCACCGTATATTGCGCGGCATAGGCGCGCAGCACCTGCTCCTTGCTCGGATTGGCGCGTGCTTCGGTGACGGCCTGAAACCAGATCGACTTGATCTGCTCGAGCTTGATCTGCATCTGCGCGACCGCGATCTGCTTGGTCGGATACATCCGTCGTTTGACCGGCGGCATGCCCGGCACCTCGCCGCGCAGGTATCGCACGGTGAAATCATAGGCCGCTTGGGCGAGGCCCATATAGGCCGGCGACAGCGTCAGGAACATGTGCGGCCAACGCATTGCGGCCTGGAAGTAGACGCCGCGCGGCATCAGCGCAGAATCCTCCGGCACGAACACGTCCTTGAACAGCAGCGTCCGCGAGACCGTTCCGCGCATGCCGAGCGGATCCCAATCGCCGACAACGGAGACGCCTTGCGACTTTGCGGGGATCGCGAGGTAGAGCGTGTTGCGGCGCGATGCCTTTTCACCCTCCGCGATCTCGGTACAGAGCACACCGTAATAGTCGGCGTGGCCGGCGAGGGATGCAAAAATCTTCTTGCCGTTGATGATCCAGCCGCCCTCGACCGGTTTCGCTTCCGTGCCGAACGCAACACCGCCCGCGGCCGCGGCTCCGCCCTCGGAGAAGGGTTGCGAGTAGATCGCGCCATCCTCGACGATGCGCTTATAGTGGACTGCTCGCCGCTGTTCGTGTTCGGTGCGGGTCTTTGCATCCATGTCGAGGTCGTCGGCGAGCGGGCCTGACCATAGGGTCGAGCAGACGTGCATGTTCCAGGTCAGCGCGGTGGCGCCGCAATAGCGGCCGATCTCGGCGGCAGCGAGCGCGTAGGTCTGGTAGTTTGCGCCGAGCCCGCCGTGTTTCTTGGGCACGGCAACGCCGAGCAGGCCGACGCGATGCAGGTCGCGATAATTCTCGGTCGGGAAGATTGCCTCACGATCGTAGGTCGCCGCGCGGCCCGCGAACACGCTCTGACCGATCTCTCTCGCGCGCGTGATGATGCCGGCCTGCTCGTCGCTGAGACGAAACGCGACCGGATCGAAGATCGGCACATCCAGCGCGACCTTGTCGCTCGCGCCAATGGTCTTGCTGACTTGCATGGTCATCGCGCAGTCATCCGTGCTTTGCGGCGACAGAGTCGACAAACCTGCCGAGAGCTTCGTCGAAGGCACCGGGCCGTTCGAGGTTCGCGAGATGGCCGACGCCGGCCAATTCGACGTACTCCGCGGAGGGGATGTAGGTCGCCGTCTTCGCCATCATGGGGGCCGGCGCGTTGTTGTCCTTGGAACCGGACAAGAGCAGCGTCGGCACGGAGATATCTTTGAGCGTGCTGCGCTGATCGAACCCGATCAGGGCCAGCATCATGGCGCGATAGCTCGCCTCCGGCACACTTGCCATACAATCGCGGGCGATCTCCATTCCGCCCGGGTCGGGACTGTCTCCGACAAGCTCCTTCACCAGCGAGGGCGCCAGAGACTTCATCGTCTCGCCGCGGTCGAGCGGTCCGAGCCGCGCGGCGATGAATGATTTCTGCCAGTCGCCATCGGCCTTGCCGAAGGCCGGACTGGTCTGCGCCAGTACGACCGCGCGCGCGAGTTTCGGCGATTGAACCAGCCATTTCTGGACGATCATGCCACCGATGGAATGTCCGACCAGAATGGGCCTTGTAGCCCCGAGTTGCTCGATGAATTGCTGGAGTGCATCGGCCAGGGCAGCGATGCTGACGCTGGCAAGCGGTGCCGATCCGCCATAGCCCGGCATGTCCCATGCGATCGCGCGGAAATGGCTGCCGAATGTGGCAAGCTGGCGCCGCCAGGCTCGCGCCGCGCCGCCAATACCGTGGAGAAAAATCAAAGGTATCGCGCCCGGATCGCCCGCGGCTTCATAGGCGAAGCGTCCGTCCTTTGTTATCATTGGCGCAGGCTGCGACACGCGACATCCTCTAGCTCGGCCCGGCGATGCTAACAGGCCTGCGGGCGATGGGAAGAGATAATTTTATACTTAAAGCAATTTTCGGGCCGCTCCTCGATACGTGCCGGCTTGCGACGTCCAGGCGGACGCTTCGTTGCAAAAGCTTGAAGTTTAAAATATATCGGAGCATGGGCCTGCAGCCATTTCAGGGAGTCAACGAATGTCCGGTTTGCCGCATTCGCCGCATGCGCTGGTGACCGGAGGCGGTCGCGGTATCGGCCGCGCGATCGCGGCGTCACTCGTAGGCGCCGGCGCAACCGTGACAGTGCTTGGTCGGAATGCTGCGACGCTCGAAGAGGCCGTCAGCTCCGGCGCTGCGCATTTTTTCGCGGTCGCCGACGTGTCAGATGAGGTTGCGCTGAAAGCCGCTGTCGCCGAGGCGAGCGCGAGACAGCCGATCGATATTCTGGTTGCGAACGCCGGCAGTGCCGAGTCCGCGCCGTTCGCGAAATCGGACAGCGCCATTTTTACACGCATGATGGACGTCAATTTCATGGGCGTCGTCCATGCCGTCCGCGCTGTGTTGCCGGGAATGAAGGATCGCCCCTATGGCCGCATCGTCGCGGTTGCATCGACGGCCGGGCTCAAGGGCTACGCGTATGTCAGTGCATATGTCGCCGCCAAGCACGCCGTAGTTGGCCTTGTGCGTTCCCTTGCTATCGAGATGGCGAGCAGCAACGTGACCGTGAATGCGGTCTGCCCTGGATTCACCGACACCGACCTGGTCGCCGGCAGCATCGAGACCATCATGAAGAAGACGGGACGAACCCGCGAG
This sequence comes from Bradyrhizobium sp. GW821-FHT13H05, assembly GCF_058804065.1. NCBI lineage: Bacteria > Pseudomonadati > Pseudomonadota > Alphaproteobacteria > Hyphomicrobiales > Nitrobacteraceae > Bradyrhizobium > Bradyrhizobium sp. GW821-FHT13H05. Next base: position 128,048 of record NZ_JBXAPO010000003.1, read on the forward strand.
CAGGCGATTGCCGAACTGGCGAAGCACAATCCGCAGGGGCGGCTGATCTCGCCTCAGGAGGTCGCTGACGCCGTGCTGTGGCTGTGCGGCGAAGGTGCTGGCGCGATCACCGGTCAGGCGATTGCCGTCGCCGGCGGCGAAATCTAGCGGCGTGGATCAAGGAAAAGGACATCGCATGAGCAGACCTGCCAATCCCGTCACCCTGCCGCTCGCGGATTATTCGCCGCAGCACTTTCTGCTGGTCGTGGTCGACGGTGTTGCGACCGTGACGCTCAATCGCCCGGAAAGAAAAAATCCGCTGACCTTCGAGAGCTACCGCGAGCTCACCGATTTCTTCCGCGCCTGCGCGTTTGACGATGCGGTCAAGACGATCGTCGTCACCGGTGCCGGTGGCAATTTTTCATCCGGCGGCGATGTGTTCGAGATCATCGGCCCGCTCGTGAAGATGGATACAAAAGGGCTGACTGCGTTCACGCGGATGACGGGCGACCTCGTCAAGGCGATGCGGGCATGCCCGCAGCCGATCGTGGCCGCGGTCGAGGGCATCTGTGCCGGCGCCGGCGCGATCATCGCCATGGCGTCGGACATGCGCCTCGCCGCGAGCGGGAGCAAGGTTGCGTTCCTGTTCAACAAGGTCGGTCTTGCCGGCTGCGATATGGGCGCCTGCGCAATCCTGCCGCGGATCATCGGGCAGTCCCGCGCCTCCGAGTTGCTCTACACCGGCCGGTTCATGACCGCTGAGGAGGGCGAGCGGTGGGGCTTCTTCAGCCGCATCGTGACGCCGGAGCAGGTGCTGCCCCAGGCGCAGCTCCTGGCAAAACAGGTCGCAGAAGGGCCGACTTTCGCCAACACCATGACCAAGCGGATGCTGGCGATGGAATGGGCGATGTCGGTGGAGGAAGCCATCGAGGCTGAGGCCGTTGCTCAGGCCTTGTGCATGACTACGGCGGATTTCGAACGTGCCTTCGAGGCCTTCGCCAACAAGGTCAAGCCGGTCTTCAGGGGCGATTGAGCCCCGGCTTTGCCCGCAATTAAGGCTAAGCCCAAGACCCGGGCCGCGGTCGAGGTGGAGGCGACAAAGCCGCTTGCGGCAGAGCGACCGCACGTGCGACGTTAACCCCGTTGCCTGTGTATTGAGTGGAGTAAGGGCGATGAGGGCGATTATCGTCGGTGGCGGTATTGGTGGTCTCACCACGGCATTGATGCTGCGGGCTCGCGGGCTGGACTGTGAGATATTCGAGCAGGCCGACACCATTCGCGAACTCGGCGTCGGCATCAATACACTGCCGCATGCGATGCGCGAGCTCGCAGGCCTGGGCCTGCTCCAGAAGCTCGATGACGTCGCGATCCGCACCGATCAGCTCTACTACCTCAACCGCCATGGCCAGGAGGTCTGGCGCGAAGCCCGCGGCGTCGACGCCGGCCACGACGTGCCGCAGTTCTCGATCCACCGCGGCCGGCTTCAGGCCGTCATCCATCGCGCCGTCGAGGAGAGGCTGGGGGCGGATGCAATCCGCACCGGCTGCCGTCTCGGTGCCTTCACGCAGGACGAGGGTGGTGTCACCGCTTATTTCTTCGATCGTGCGGGCACACACATCCACACCGCGCGCGGCGATATCCTGATCGGCGCCGACGGCATTCATTCGCGCGTGCGCGACACGCTGTTCCCGAACGAGGGACCGCCGTGCTGGAACGGCCTGATGCTGTGGCGCGGTGCGCGGGATTGGCCGCTGTTCCTCACCGGCAAATCCATGATCGTGGCCGGCGGGCTTAACGCCAAGGTCGTGATCTATCCGATCGCGGAGGGCTCAAGCCCCGCGAGTCGTCTCACAAATTGGGCTGTGCTGGTCAAAGTGGGCGAAGGCAATGCGCCGCCGCCGCGGAAGGAAGACTGGTCGCGTCCGGGCCGGCGCGAGGAGCTGATGCCGCATGTGGCGCGCTTCTCGGTGCCGTACATCGACGTGAAGAGTCTGATCTCCGCAACGCCCGAATTCTACGAATATCCGACCTGCGACCGCGATCCTTTGCCCTATTGGTCGTCCGGGCGCGTCACGTTGCTCGGCGATGCCGCGCATCCCATGTATCCGGTGGGCTCGAACGGCGCCTCGCAGGCGATCCTCGACGCGCGCTGCCTCGCCGACGCGCTGGTGCGCGCCGAGCATCCGCGCCAGGCGCTGCTCGAATATGAGAAGAAGCGCCTGCCGATGACCGCGGACATCGTCCGCTCCAACCGCCGTGGCGGCCCTGAGGGCGTCATCGACGCCGTCGAGCAGCTCGCGCCGGATGGCTTCGACAATGTCGATAATGTCCTGAGCTATTCCCAGCGCGAGGCGATCGTGCGCGGCTACGCGACCAAGGCGGGTTTTGCCGCGGTGCCAGGACTGGCGGCGGTGCGCGCCTGACGCCAGCCGCTAGCCGGCGCCGGGAGGCGGCGGCAGGAAGTGGATGTTGAACTCGGCGGCCATCGCCACGACGTCCTCGGGTTTCTGCTCCTTCATGTTGTGAAGGCCCCAGAACAGGTCGAACAGCTTGCGGGTCGGTGAGACCCAGAACAGCACCTTGGCGGTCTGCTCCGACTTGTTGAAAATGCCGTGCGGCACGCCCATGCCGAGGCGGATCAAATCGCCCGGGGTCGCCTGCGCTTCAGAATTGCCGAGCACGAAATCGAGCTTGCCTTCCAGCATGTAGAGATACTCATCCTGGTCGGGATGAATGTGCGGTGGCACGAATGTTCCCGGCGGCAGGGTCGCGTGCCAGGAGAAGCTGTGCTCGGTATTGCTCTTTGGCACATAAGTCTGGCCGAGGATGTTCCAGGAAATGCCCTGGATACCCTCATTGGCCCGCGTGATGCCGGTGATTTCGCTCTTCATTGCAGTCCTCCCGTACGCGATGCGGCTTAATTCGCGGCCTTGCAGTCCTTGGCATAGCGGTCACCGTAATTCTCAAAGACCTTCTGGACGATCTCGGTCTGGAACTTGCCGTCCGGACGCTTGGCGACCTTGGTCAGGTAGAAGTCCTGGATCGGATAACCGTTGGTGTTGAATTTGAACGAACCGCGGAGCGAAGTGAAGTCGGCTTTCTTCAAAGCGGCCCCGACAGCATCCTTGTTCGAAAGGTCGCCCTTCACGCCCTTGATGGCACTGTCGATCAGCATCGCGGCGTCATAAGCTTGGAAGGCGTAGGTGCCGGGCACGACATTGTAGGCGGCCTCATAGGCAGCGACGAACTTCTTATTCTGGGGATTGTCGAGATTGGGTGCCCAGTTCGCACCGCCGAACATGCCGACGGCTGCGTCCTGTTGCGCCGGCAAGGTCGATTCATCCACGGTGAAAGCCGAGAGCACCGGAATGCTGTCGGCAAGTCCCGCCTGCCGGTACTGCTTGACGAGATTGACGCCCAGGCCACCCGGCATGAACGTGAACAGCGCGTCGGGCTTCTGCGAGGAAATCTTGGACAGCTCCGGCTGGAAGTCCAGCGTGTTGAGCGGCATGTAGGACTCCTCGACAATCTCGCCTTTATAGTCGAGCTTGAAGCCGGCGACCGAGTCCTTGCCGGCCTGATAGTTCGGCACCATCAGGTACATGCGTTTGTAGCCGCGATCCTGCGCCACCTTGCCGAGGATCTCGTGCACCTGATCATTTTGGTAAGACGTCACATAGAAGAACGGGTTGCAATCCTTGCCGGCAAAGGTCGATGGACCGGCATTGGGGCTGATCAGAAAGGTCTTCGATTCCGTGACGGGCCGGTGGATGGCCTGGAGGATGTTGGAGAAGATCGGTCCGACCACGAAGTCGACCTTGTCGCGTTCAAGCAGGCCCTTGACCTTGGTCACTGCCGCGTCCGGTTTGAGCTCGTCGTCGACCACGACGACCTCGACGTCGCGTCCGCCCATCTTGCCGCCGAGGTCCTTCACCCCTAGCGCAAAGCCGTCGCGAACCTGCTGGCCAAGCGCGGCGGCGGGTCCTGACAGAGTCACGATCACCCCAAGCTTGATCTTATCCTGGGCGAGGGCAGGGTTCATCGCGGTACCGAGCAGCAGGGCGGCTGCGGTCAAGGTCAATTGCAATTTCATGATCTGTCCCTCGTGACGATCGCGCCTGCGCTGCAGGCCGCGTACTCCAATCCAAGCTTATGCCGATGATGGCGTTCGCGGCAAGCAAAGCTCAAGACGTCGGCCATCCCGCGGGGCAACGCGCATGCAAGCGGCGCGCCAATTATTTGAAGCCTAAAGAAATTGGCGTGCGGTCGATTGCTGCAGCTTTGGACTTGCGGCCGCCTTCAATTTATTTGAAGCTCAAAACGTTGGGGAATCCGTGCCGGCGCCAATGCCTGCCGTCAGTGACTGCATCAGATGCTCGATTCCGAGACCAAGGCTGTCGAAACGCCGGAGGACCACGCCGAAGAGCTTCGGCTGTGGTTGAGGTTGCTCACCTGCACGACCCTGATCGAGGGCGAAGTCCGCGGTCGCCTGCGGCAGCGGTTCGACGTCACGCTGCCCCGTTTCGATCTGATGGCACAGCTCGACAAGGCGCCTGACGGCATGACGCTGTCCGACGTCTCCAAGCGTATGATGGTGTCCAACGGCAATGTCACCGGCCTCGTCGAGCGTCTGGTGGAATCCGGCCATCTCGACCGCCGTACCTCGGAGACCGACCGCCGCGTCCAGGTGATCCGCCTGACAAAGCTCGGGCGTGCCGAGTTTCGCAGGATGGCTGCGGAACACGAAACCTGGATCGCCGATCTGTTCGCCGACCTGACGCCGAAGGATGTCCGCGAGCTGATGCGGCTCCTCGCCAAGACCAAGGCGTCGGCGCAGAAGTCGGCCGCGCGCCGCCGGCCTTAAGTCCGCGGGCGGGCCATCCGCCAATCCCCCTTTGCCGCTGGAAAATGCACGGGATGCCCAAAATCCGCTATTGCGCCGAATTGTTTTAAGCCTAAAATGTTTCCCAGTTAGTGCTGCCGGGTGCTTTCCATGCGCAAAGGAGCGTGCGATGGCCAACGCCGCCAAGGTTCAAATGTCGGGTTCGTCTGACGGCAATGCTGCGACGGCCCATGTCGATACGTTCGCACGGCAACATCTGCCGCCACGCGAGCTCTGGCCCGAATTCATCTTCACGCGGCCGGAGCTGCACTACCCACCGCGATTGAACTGCGTCAGCTATTTTCTCGATCGCTGGATCGAAGAGGGCCATGGCGAGGCGCCTTGCGTCATCAATCCCGCTGTCAGCTATACCTATCGCGAGCTGCAAGCGCTCGTGAATCGCATCGCCAATGTTCTGGTCGGCAAGCTTGGTCTTGTGACCGGCGGGCGTGTGCTGCTGCGCTCGGCCAACAATCCGATGATGGTCGCGACCTATCTTGCGGTGATCAAGGCCGGGGGCATTTGCGTCGCGACGATGCCGCTGCTGCGCGCCAAGGAGCTGTCCTATCCGATCCAGAAGGCGGAGATAACGATTGCTCTCTGCGACGGAAAGCTCGCCGACGAAATGGAGAAGGCGAAAGCCGCAGCGTCCAATCTCAAGCACGTTGTCTATTGGAGCAATGGTGCGGTGGATTCGCTCGAGGCGCTGATCGCGGATGCAAGCCCGGAGTTCGAAGCTGTCGATACCGCCTCCGACGATATCTGCCTGATCGCGTTCACGTCAGGCACGACCGGCGATCCCAAGGGCACCATGCATTTCCATCGGGACATGCTGGCTGTGTGCGACGGCTACGCGCGCAACATCCTGCGTGCCGAACAAAAGGACCGTTTCGTCGGCTCCGCGCCGCTCGCCTTCACGTTCGGCTTCGGCGGCGTGCTGTTCCCGATGCATATCGGTGCCTCCTTCGTCGTGCTGGAGAAGACGACGCCGGATGACATTCTGAACGCGATCGAGCAGTACAAGACCACGGTCTGCTTCACCGCGCCGACCGCGTATCGCGCCATGATCGGCAAGCTCCCGGGCCGAGACATTTCCTCGCTTCGGAAGTGCGTCTCGGCCGGCGAGACACTCCCCAAGCCGACATTCGACGCCTGGCTCAAGGCGACAGGCATCAAGCTGATGGACGGCATCGGCGCGACCGAGATGCTGCACATCTTCATCAGCGCGACCGAGGACGAGATCCGTCCGGGTGCGACCGGCAAGCCGGTGCCGGGCTATGAGGCGAAGATCGTCGATGACGCCGGCGACGACGTGCCACCGGGCACGATGGGCCGTCTCGCCGTGCGAGGACCGACCGGGTGCCGCTATCTCGCGGACGAGCGGCAGCGCAAATACGTCCAGGACGGCTGGAACATCACCGGCGACACCTATCTGATGGATGCGGACGGCTATTTCTGGTACCAGTCGCGCTCCGACGACATGATCGTGTCGGCTGGCTACAATATCGCGGGTACGGATGTGGAGGCTGCGCTGCTCACGCATCCCTCCGTCGTCGAATGCGGCGTGGTTGGCGCACCGGACGAGGCGCGCGGAATGATCGTGAAGGCTTATATCATCGCCGCGCCCGGCGTAACGGCGGATGCTCAACTTGCTGCCGAGTTGCAGGACTATGTCAAACGCGAGATCGCGCCGTACAAATATCCGCGCGCGATCGAGTTTGTGACGCAGCTGCCGAAGACCGAGACCGGCAAGTTGAAGCGTTTTGCCCTGCGGCAACTGGCGCAGGCTGCGGCGACGTCGTCGGGCGTTGCGGCAGAATGAGGGAAGGACCGGGAATTTGTCCGTGACGACGCCGAAAGGCCCGCAGCTCGCGGTTCTGCCGACCGCCGATGAAAATGACACGCGTTCGGTGGCGCAGATCCTCCAGCCGTCCGGCTGGCCGGTGCCGAAAGGCTACGCCAACGGCATCGCGGCGGAAGGGCGGATCGTCGTTACCGGCGGTGTGATCGGCTGGGATGCCGAGGAGCGTCTCGCGGCCGGCTTTGTCGCGCAGGTCCACCAGACCCTGAGCAACATTGCCGCGATCCTGACCGAGGCCGGAGCACGCCCCGAGCACCTCGTGCGCCTGACCTGGTACGTTGTCGACATGGATGAGTACCTCGCCAACCTGAAGGAGCTGGGCAAGGCCTATCGCGCCATCTTCGGTGCGCACTATCCGGCGATGGCGCTGGTTCAGGTCGTGCGGCTCGTTGAGAAGGCGGCGCGCGTCGAGATCGAGGCCACCGCCGTCATTCCCCGCTGAGCCGCCTTTGCTGCTTCAGCTTGCCCTGGCGAGATCGTCGTCCTCCGGCGAGTTCAGATAGATACCGGACATGGTGTCAACCCAGCACAGATGGTCGTGCACCTTCTTCACGCCCTCGACGTTCTCGACCGCGACGACCGCGGCCTGCCGGGCACGTTCTTCGGTGATGACGCCGCTGAGGTGAACGATGCCGTCGCGGACGATGACATTCAGTCCGAATGGGCACCAGTCATTCTTCTCCATGGTGTCGATGATTCGGCTGCGAATGTGATCGTCATCGGCCGTCGGATCCGGCACCTCGCGGGCGAGCCCCGCCACCGCTTGCAATAAATTGGCACGGGAGACGATCCCGACGACCTTGTCGCCGCGCATCACCGGCAACCGCTTCACGTTGTTTCGTTCCATGAGATCGACGATCTCCGCAAGCGCGGTATCTTCGGTGATGGTCACTGGCGAAGCGGTCATCACCTCCGAGACCTTGCGGCCGTGCTCGTGGACGAAGTCGCTGGCCGATTTGCCCGGACCGAGGATGAACCGCAACCAGCGCCCCCGCTTGCGCCCGGTGCCGATCTCGCTGCGCCGGATAAAATCTCCTTCCGAGACGACGCCGACGAGCTTGCCGACTTCGTCGACTACGGTAAGGCCGCTGACGTGCCGCTTCAGCATGATGTTCGCCGCCTCGACGATGCTGGTGTCGGGGGTGACCGAGATGACCGACCGGGTCATGATCTGGTGGGCGCGCATGGAAGACTCCGCTAGCTTGTCAAATTTCGATGAGCAAACCTAGCGCGGCCGTCGGGGTGTGGTTTGACTCAGGTCAAGCGATCCAGGCCGTTTCTCCCTGGTTGAGGAATTGTGATCCCGCCGGGATTGATGCAGCTCAACGCATATCGAAAGCGCCGCCGTATCCTGCTGCCGACGTAAAACAGAAGCCGGCAGGAATATTCAGCCATGAGCGTCGTGAAGATATTTCCACGGGCCGAAGAGCCGCTGCAGGCTCTCTCCGTCAATCCGGTTGCGGAGGCCGCTACGACGAGCGCTGAAGAGGTTCCAGGGAATCCGGGCGCCGCGGATTCCCTGTCCGTACCAGAACCATACCCGCTTGACCGTGCCTTTCATGCGATGCTGGCGCGCTTTACCGGCGGGATTTCGCCCGTGGCCTTGTCGCTCGCCTGGCTCGACTGGAGCTCGCATCTTGCGGCAGCGCCGCAGCGCCAGATGGAGATTTCCCGCAACATTCTTCGCGATACCGCCAAGTTCCTGGAAGCTGCCGCGCACGCGACCGCGCAAAAGCCGTGGTCCGTGATCCAGCCGCAAGGACGCGATCGCCGCTTCAGGGAACCGCAATGGGAGGCCGCGCCGTTCAATCTGCTTGCGCAGGCGTTTCTGCTTACGGAGCGCTGGTGGCACGATGCCACGACCGGCGTGCGGGGCGTGTCGCATGCCAACGAAGCCGTCGTCGAGTTCTCGGTGCGCCAGATGCTCGACATGCTGGCGCCGTCGAATTTCGCGGCCACCAATCCGCAGGTTCTCGAAAAGGCGTTCAAGAGCGGCGGCGAGAACTTCGTATTTGGCTGGCAGAACTGGTGCAGCGATCTGATGCGCCTGCTCTCTATCGCGAAACCGGCGGGCGACGAGCAGTTTGTCGTCGGCAAGACGGTGGCGGCCTCGCCCGGTAAGGTCGTCTACCGCAACGAGCTGATCGAGCTGATCCAGTACCATCCGACCACCGCGCAGGTGCGGCCAGAGCCGATCCTGATCGTGCCGGCCTGGATCATGAAATACTATATCCTCGATCTGTCGCCACAGAATTCCCTGGTCAAATATCTGACCGGTCAGGGCTTCACCGTATTCGCGATCTCCTGGCGCAACCCAAATGCGGAGGATCGCGATGTTGCCTTCGACGACTATCGCAAGCTCGGCGTGATGGCCGCGCTGGACACGATCGGCCGGATCATGCCGGGTCGGAAGACCCATGCCCTCGGCTACTGTCTGGGCGGCACGTTGCTGTCGATCGCCGCTGCCGCCATGGCACACGACGGCGACAGCCGCCTCGGCACCATCACACTCCTTGCCGCCCAGACCGACTTCACCGAGGCCGGCGAGTTGACGCTCTTCGTCAACGAGAGCCAGGTTGCCTTCCTGGAAGACATGATGTGGCAGCGCGGCTATCTCGACACGGCACAGATGGCTGGCGCATTTGCGCTCCTGCGCTCCAACGATCTCGTCTGGTCGCGGTTGTCGCATGATTATCTGATGGGCGAGGGCGCGCCGCTGAACGACCTGATGGCCTGGAACGCCGACGCCACGCGGCTGCCTTATCGCATGCACTCGGAATATCTGCGCAAGCTGTTCCTCGACAACGATCTCGCCGAAGGCCGTTATCGTGTCGATGGCAGGAGCGTCTCGCTCTCCGACATTCATACGCCGATGTTCGTGGTCGGCACGCTCGCCGATCATGTCGCGCCGTGGCGGTCCGTCTACAAGATCCACTACCAGGCCGATGCTGACGTGACCTTCCTGCTGACCAGTGGCGGTCACAATGCTGGCGTGGTCGCGCCTCCGGACGAGGCCGGGCATAGCTATCAGGTCATGACCAAGGCTGCGGATGCGTCTTATGTCGGCCCGGACGAGTGGCTGAAGCTGGCGCCGCATGTTGAGGGGTCGTGGTGGCCGGAATGGGCGGCATGGCTGGCGGCTCGCTCAAGCGCGCCGTGTGATCCGCCGCCGCTCGATGTCGGAAGCGTCGACGGCCTGCCCGACGCGCCGGGAGACTACGTCCACACCTAGTCCCAGACCTAGTCCTCAGGCTCCGCATTCGGCGCAAGGTCTGACGAGCGGAACGGCTTGGCCTTGTCCAGTTTCCGGTAAGCCGCCGAGGCGGTTCGCAGCAGCTTCTTTTCCCGCTTGCGGTCGAGGAAACGAACACCTGCTTCGGGGCCGGCGCCGTTCAGCGATGCCGCCAGCGTCTGCCCTCTCGCATCGTCATTCAACTGTCCGAGCGACTTTTGTGCCTTGCGCAATTGCCTGAGAATGGATTTCTGCTTCGTCAGGGAATCGTCTGCGAACAGGTCCTCGAGCGATTCGATCGAATAGGTCATTCGCTTGTTGAGGAGCCGAAGCTTGTGTCGTTTCTCGACGTCAAGCTTGCGCAGCTTCCGGGCCTTCTTGAGCAGCGTCTCTTCCCACTCCGTCAGCCGCGCCGTCGCGTGGTCGGCGAGCGGGCAGCGGCGCAACCTGACGGCTTCCTTGCTGCGGCGGGTCGACCAGGGACCGCTCTCGATCCAGCCTGAGGTCTGTTCGACCAGGCGGCGATACCGCGCAGACTGCAACGCGCGCGTAAGCAGGCGGTGGCTCTCGGCGCGTTTCTCGTCCCAGTGCTGGAGCTCGGCAATCACGTCAAGCTCGCCGCCGCTCTCGGCGATGACCCGGTCGATCGCCACGTCGAGGTCGCGTACCATGCCGAGCTGGCTGTTCAGCCATTTCAGCTCGGTCCAGACCCCCGGCCGCAACCCGTCATCGACCATGGGCGAGAAGAAGCGGATGGCGGTGCGCAAATGTGTCAGGGCGATCCGGATCTGGTGCAGCGCCTCCGGATCGCCGCGGCATGTGCCATCGTGCTGGGTGAGGACGGCGTCGAGGTGGCGGCGGGCGATGATCCGGAACGCCGTATCGCAGGCCATGCCGGGGCTGAGGCGGCCGGGCAGGGCGTTGCGCCGCGTCGCCGGCTTGGCGCGCGCGGCTGCGGTCGAACTCGTGGTGGGTCGCGACATCCTTGCCCGCGTCAATCAGATTGCCTTGTTTGCCCTGCGATCGCGTCCCGGCAGCTCTGGAGCGTTTGCTCTTGTGTCCCGGATGCATCGATGGTCGCCCAACCGATGTGACCGATATTATAGTGCTCCTGCTGCGCAGCAACCTCTTGCGTGGCGTCGGAGGCATCGCCATGGCGGCCGCCGATACGCCCCTGACGGGTCGCGAGGTCGGCGACGAGGAATAGTCCGCTCAGCGGTACGTTGCATTCGCGGGCCAAGGCGGCCAGCTCGTCCCGTTCGGATTCGCGCGCAAAGACGGCGTCGACGATTGCGGAATGGCCTTGCGCCAGCACCTGCCGGGCGCGCTGCACCAGCATCTTATAGACGCGTGCGGTGACCTCGGGCCGGTACGTGGATGGCGGCAGCCGCTGGATGTGTTCCACCCGAAACAGCTGCTTGCGAACGACGTCGCTGCGTAGCACGACAGCTCCCGGTTGCGGCGCGACGTTAGGCGCCAGCGCGCGGGCGAGGACGGACTTGCCGGTGCCCGACAGTCCGCCAACCGCAATCAGGCGCGGAGCGGGCGGGTGGATCAGGGCTTGGGCAAGGTCGAAATAGTGGTGTGCCTCGTCGAGAATTCCGGTCCGGTCGGCCTCGGGCCGCGTCAGCCGTGCCAGCGCCACCTGGGCGCGGATCGCCGCGCGAATGGACATGAACAACGGCAGAGTGGAGAGCGCCTCGAGATTTTGGGAGGGCGTCGCGTCGAGATATCGGTTCAGGACGATATTGGCCGCGACCGGTTGGTCGTGGTGCAGCAGGTCCATCAGCGTGAAAGCGACGTCGTAGAGCACGTCGACCGTGGCCATCTGCGCATCGAATTCGATGGCGTCGAACAGGACCGGCCGGCCGTCGATCGACACGATGTTCGCAAGATGCAGGTCGCCGTGGCAGCGGCGCACGAAACCCTGACGGCCCCGCTCTTCGAGTAGCGGCCGAAGGCGCAGCAACATCGCGTGTGAGGCTTTGGCGAGCTGCTCGACCTCGCCAGCTTCGAAATGGTTGCCTTTCCGCAGGCCGCTGCTGTTTCCATCGATGAGGCCGGGGATGGAGGAGACCCATGCCGTTCCGTCGGCGCGCATCACGGCTGCATGCGAGGCCACGATGGCCTCAGCAGCAGCCGAGGCAAGGCCCGCATCCAGCGGACCGGCCTTCGCCAGATGATCCAGCGTCAGGCTTTCGTCGAAGCGCGACATGTCGACGGCATATTCGATCGGTCGGCCGCTTCCGTCGACCTTCAGCGACCCGTCCGTCTCCTCGGTGATCGCGACGACGCGGTGATAGATCTGAGGCGCCAGCGGCCGATTGACCCTGATCTCCTCCTCGCAGGCTGCCTTGCGCTTATCGAGTGTCGAATAATCGAGGAAGGGAAACCGCACGGCTCGCTTGATCTTCAGCGCGCGCGGACCGTCGAGAAAGACCGAGGCTGCGTGTGTGTCGATCCGCTTCACGTCCGGACGGCTGACGGAATCGGTGAGCGCCGCAAAGATCCTGTCCTGGGTCGCGGAATCGTCTGTCATCCCTGCTGGCACATCCAGATGCGTCGGAAGGCGGTGCGGCTGCCGAACAGGTTAACTCTTAGAATGCGATCGCCGCCAGTCTTTGACCTCGGTCAAAGCCGGTCTCCCGGCGGGCGGAGTTCGCCAGAGGCTTGACGAGGATCAAGCGCCTCGACGAAAGCCGGTCTATTCTAGCGGCCAAGGAGAATCCAGATGCCCATCAAGGATGTCTTTCTGCCGCTTGTCGGCCAGCCGCGTGGACCGGCTCTCGCTGCAATCGAGAAATGCGTGGCTGTTGCCGCCGACCTCGGAGCCAGGATCACCGCGCTTGCGCTCGAGGATGAGGTTTTCGTGCGTCCGAAGGTGGTGCTCCCGGACGATGCGGATCTCGTTGCGGCCGAGGGCGCGGTGAGCGACATGCAGCTTCTCCTGAACGCGTTCACCAGTGCCGTCTCCCGCGCCAGCATTCGCAGTCATAGCCGTTCGGCCAAAGTGCCGGAGGACCAGATCGCGTCGATCCTGGCCGAACACGCGCGTTTCAGCGATCTCGCCCTGATCCCCGTGAAGCCGCATGACAGCCGAACCGAGCACATTATCGAGACGTTCCTGTTCGAGTCCGGGCGGCCGCTGCTGCTCTGCCCGGAGCAGCATGTGGACGAGTTGCGACCGGAATTCGAGAACGTCATGATCGCCTGGGATCACTCCGCCCGTGCGGCGCGGGCGGTCGGCGACGCGATGCCGATCCTTCAGGCTGCTGCCTCGGTCCGGGTGGTCACCGTGACGGACGACATCACCGACGCAATGGCGCAATCGGGAACTGCTCTCGTCGACCATCTCAGGGAACACGGTGTCCACGCCTCGTTCGAAACCGCGAAAGGCAGCGGCAGCTCGATCGGCAAGGTGCTCGGAAGCTGGGCGAAGTCCCACGCCATCGACGCCATCGTGATGGGAGCCTATCATCATTCGCGCCTGAACGAGATCGTCTGGGGTGGTGTGACAAAGACCGTCATTGGCCAGCCACCGTGCTGGGTTATGATCTCGCACTAGGCTCGCCGCCAGCTCTCCGGCCTGATCTTTCATCCATCGGAACCGCCACCGACCGGGCGCATTTGCATTCATGTCAACCTATCGCCTGAAGAATCTGCTGTCGCCGCGTTCGGTTGCACTCGTCGGGGCGAGCGCCCGTCCGGTCTCCGTGGGGCGCGCTGTCCTGGAGAACATTCACAAGGCTGAATTCACGGGACAGTTCGGCCTCGTCAATCCGCGCCATGCCGAGATCGGCGGCGTTGCCGCGGTGAGCACCCTCGATAAACTTCCGTTCGTGCCCGAGCTCGTGGTCATCACCGCGCCGGCGCGGGAGGTTCCCGGCATCGTCTACCAGGCCGGGCGGCTCGGCTCGGCGGGCGCGCTGATCGTCTCGGCCGGGCTCGGTCATGGACCGGGATCGCTGCAAGAGGCCGCGATTGCGGCTGCCCGCAAATACGGCATGCGGCTGATCGGGCCGAACTGCCTCGGCATCATGATGCCCGGGGTGAGCCTCAATGCCAGTTTCGCCGCGCACATGCCGGCGGCGGGAAATCTCGCGCTGATTTCGCAATCCGGCGCGATCGCCGCCGGCATGGTGGACTGGGCCGCGCAGCGCGGCGTCGGTTTCTCCGGCATCGTCTCGATCGGTGATCAGATCGACGTCGATATTGCCGACCTGCTCGATTATTTCGCAATGGATCACAAGACCCGCGCGATCCTGCTCTATATCGAGGCCATCAAGGACGCTCGCAAGTTCATGTCGGCGGCGCGCGCCGCGGCGCGCGTGAAGCCGGTCGTCGTGGTGAAGTCCGGCCGCATGGCACAGGGCGCCAAGGCGGCCGCGACCCATACGGGCGCGCTCGCGGGCGCCGATGCCGTCTACGACGCAGCGTTTCGCCGTGCGGGCGTCCTGCGGGTTTCCGATCTGCGCGAGCTGTTCGACTGCGCCGAGACGCTCGGCCGCGTCGAATCGCCGACCGGAAAGCGCCTCGCCATTCTGACCAATGGCGGAGGCATCGGCGTCCTCGCCGTCGATCGATTGGTCGAGCTTGGCGGAATTCCCGCGTCCATCTCGGCGGACGCCCGCAAGAAGCTCGATGCCGCGCTGCCGCCGACCTGGTCCGGCGCCAATCCCGTCGATATCGTGGGCGATGCCGATGCACCGCGCTACGCGGCGGCGCTTGAGGCGCTGCTCGCCGACCCCGACAATGACGCGGTTCTCGTCCTCAATGTCCAGACTGCGATCGCCTCGGCTTCCGACATCGCGACGACCGTGACGGAGCTCGTCGGCAAATATCGCGAGCAGCACCGCAGTTGGGCAAAGCCGGTGCTCGCTGCCTGGATCGGGGCCACTCAGCCGATCATTCAGACGCTCTCCGGCGCGGGCATTCCGAACTACCCGACCGAGGACGATGCGGTGCGCGGCTTCATGCATCTGGTCCGGCACCGCGAAGTGGTCGAGGAACTGAGCCAGGCTCCTCCCGCGATGCCCGACACGTTCGTGCCTGACGCCCGGGCTGCCAAGCAGATCGTCGCTGCGGCGATCGCCGATGGCCGCCAATGGCTCGAGCCTGTCGAGATCAAGCACCTGCTCGAAGCCTATGACATCGCGATGGTGCCGACCCATGCCGCTCATGATGTCGAGCAGGCCGTGGCCTACGCGGAAGAGATATTTGCGCAAGGCGGGACCGTGGTGCTGAAGATCATGTCGCGCGACATCGTGCACAAATCCGATGTCGGCGGCGTCGTGCTCAACCTGACGACGCCGGAGGCGGTGCGTACGGCGGCCTCCGACATTCTCGCCCGGGCCAGGAAGCTGCGGCCCGAGGCCCGTATCGGCGGCGTCATCGTGCAGGCGATGGTCGTCAAGGCAAAGGCGCGCGAACTGATCCTCGGTCTTGCCGACGACCCCACCTTCGGCACTGTCGTCGTTTTTGGCCGGGGCGGAACGGCGGTGGAAATCATCAATGATAGGGCGCTGGCGCTGCCGCCGCTCGATCTGCAACTCGCCCGCGACCTGATCGAGCGCACGCGGGTCTCCCGGCTGCTGCGCGCCTACCGCGACGTGCCGGCCGTCAAGCAGGACGCCGTCGCCATGGTGCTGGTCAAGCTCGCCCAGATGGCAGCCGATATCCCCGAGATTCGCGAGTTCGACATCAACCCGCTGCTCGCGGATGAGACCGGTGTGACGGCAGTCGATGCCCGCGTCGCGGTAGGGCCGTCGCAGCGGAAGTTTGCCGGCTCGGGCCCCGCCAATTTCGCTGTTCGCGCCTATCCGTCGCAGTGGGAGCGCCGCCTCAAGCTCAAGGACGATTGGCGGATCTTCGCGCGCCCGTTGCGCCCCGACGACGAGCCGACCATCCACGCGTTTCTGCGTCATGTGACGCCTCACGACCTTCGCCTGCGCTTCTTTGCGCCGATGAAGGAGTTCACCCACGAGTTCATCGCGCGCCTGACCCAGCTCGACTACGCGCGCGCGATGGCCTTTATCGCATTCGACGAGGCGACCGGTGAGATGGTTGGCGTGGTCCGCCTCCATTCGGATTCGATCTACGAGAGCGGCGAATACGCGATCCTGCTGCGGTCCGATCTCAAGGGCAGGGGGCTGGGATGGGCCCTGATGCAGCTGATCATCGACTATGCAAGGTCGGAGGGGCTGAAGGTCATTTCGGGCGACGTGCTCAAGGAGAACACTGTCATGCTCGAGATGTGCCGACAGCTCGGCTTTGAGGTCAAGCCGGACCCGACCGAACATGACATCTGCGACGTCCGGCTGAAGCTTTGAGCCGCCGGCTAGGAGCGCGCGTCAGCCGACGTCGCCGCGGCGCTTTCCTTGGCCGATTTCCGCAAGCTCTTGACGATGATCGCGATCAGCGGCACCAGCACTGGGACAATCGTGCTGAGCGGATGATGCACCGCGCCGGACACCTGGGCCTGGAGCGCGCGCGCTTCAAGCTGCAGGGCCTCGATGGATGCGCCGTGAATTTCGTTGGCGAGCTCGATATCGCGGCCGGACGGAGCACGGCCGGCGATGACGAAGAGAACCGCCGCGATGGCAAAATTGACCGCGCCGAGAATGGCCGCCGCCGCGATGGCGCTCCATATCTGGACCAGCGCGAAATAGGCCGACAGCTCCAGCATCAGAAGCCCGAACGCCGCGATCAAGGCCGCAAAGGCGCGCAGGCCGAGACCCACCAGCAGATGGCGCAGCCTGATGTCCGCGATGATCCTGTCAGTGCGCCACAGCACGCGCAGATGTTTGACGACATTCTCGGTATTCACCTAGTGTCTCCTCAGCATGAATCCGACCACGACGCCGAGCGCGAAAGCGGAGGCTAGCGATGTCATCGGACGCTCCGCAATGAGGCCCTGAAGCTGCTCCTGCTCGTCGCCGACGGTTTCGCCGAGTTCGGCAAGCGCGGCCTTGATCTGGTCGGCCAGAGCCTCGGCACGGTCCTTCGAACTCTCGAACATCTCCTCGCCGGCCGTGCTCAGCAGGCGCGTGACGTCCACCTTCAGGGTCCGCAGTTCTTCGCTCATCCTGTCGCTGTCGAACATGGATTTGATCTCTCCATTGAATGGAGCGAACCTAGGGCCCGCTGGCGCGATCGCGCTTGACTTGCGTCAAGCGGCAGGCGCGGTCATGCACTTGAGACAGGTCAAACCCGTCGCCACATGCTGGCCTAGAACTGGCGGCTGAATGGGGACCAATTGTCCCGATGAGGTGGAAGCGTGAACTCCGAACCGCTGTTGCTGACAACGCCATCCGGCGATGTGCTGAAATTGCGCCCGGAAGGGCCGTGGACTGCGGCGAATGTGACGACGCTCGAAATGCTGTCCCGCTCTGTCGGGGTGGATGTCGATCGATCCAGGGCCGTGACGCTGGACATGTCGGGCGTCAGCGCGCTCGACACGCTCGGCGCCTGGGTCCTGGAGAAGCTGTCGCGCAGGGCCGCATCGTCAGGCAGATCGGCCGAATTTGTCGGTGTGGCCGACCATTTCAGCGGTCTGATGGACGAGGTGCGCCAGGTCAACCGTCATACGCCGGCGCCGGCAGCTGCGCCAAATCCGGTTCTGCTCAGGCTCGGCGATCTCGGCAAGTCCACGGTCGGCGCGCGCGAAGACGTTACGGTCTTTCTGCAAATGCTCGGCGCGTTGTTCATGGCCGTGATCGGCGTGCTGCGCCGGCCGCGATCGCTGCGACTGACGTCGCTGGTCTATCAGCTCTACCGCATCGGGTGGCAGGCGATTCCCATCGTTGCGCTGATTACCTTCCTGATCGGCGCCATCATCGCCCAGCAAGGGTTCTTCCATTTTCGCAGGTTCGGTGCGGAGTCCTACACCGTCGACATGGTCGGCATCCTTGTGCTGCGTGAGCTTGGCGTGCTGATCGTCGCCATCATGGTCGCGGGACGTTCGGGAAGCGCCTACACGGCCGAGCTCGGCTCGATGAAGATGCGCGAGGAGATCGATGCGCTGTCGACTATGGGGCTCGATCCCATCGACGTGCTTATTCTGCCCCGCGTTGCCGCTCTGGTCATCGCGCTGCCGATCCTCGCCTTTATCGGATCGATTGCCGCGCTCTATGGCGGCGGCCTGGTCGCGCAGTTCTATGGCGACATGGGGCCGGCGATCTACATCGCTCGGCTGCATGAGGCGATCTCCGTCACCCATTTCGAGGTCGGCATCCTGAAGGCGCCGTTCATGGCGCTGGTGATCGGGATCGTCGCCTGTAGCGAGGGATTGCGTGTCAAGGGCAGCGCCGAGTCCCTGGGGCGGCAGACCACGACGTCGGTGGTGAAGTCGATCTTCCTGGTGATCGTGCTCGACGGCCTGTTCGCGATCTTCTTCGCTTCGATCGGAATGTGACGATGGAGCAATCGCAAGAGGAGTTCGCGATCCGTGCCCGCGACCTCGTGGTCGGCTTCGGCCGGCAGACTGTGCTCGACCATCTGTCGCTCGATGTCCGCCGTGGCGAAATCCTCGGGCTGGTCGGTGCCTCCGGTGGCGGCAAGTCAGTGCTGATGCGCACCATCATCGGCCTCATCCCGCGCCAAGGGGGGGCCATTGATGTTATGGGACAGCCTATCAGCGGCCGCACGCAAGGCGCGGCCACGACATGGGGCATCCTGTTCCAGCAGGGCGCGCTGTTCTCCTCGCTGACGGTCCGCCAGAACGTCCAGTTTCCGCTGCGCGAAAATCTGGTGCTGTCGCAGGAGCTGATGGACGAGATCGCGATCGCCAAGCTCGAGATGGTCGGGCTGCGGGCGCAGGATGCCGACAAATATCCGGCCGAGCTGTCCGGCGGCATGACCAAGCGCGTGGCGCTGGCGCGCGCGCTCGCGCTCGATCCGCCGATCCTGTTCCTGGACGAGCCGACCTCCGGCCTCGATCCGATCGCCGCCGGCGATTTCGATGCGCTGATCGGGACTCTGCAAAAGACCCTGGGGCTGACCGTGTTCATGGTCACGCATGACCTTGCGAGCCTGACCACGGTCTGCGACCGCGTCGCCGCGCTCGCCGACGGCAAGATCGTCGCGATTGGCCCGATGCGCGACCTGCTGCAATCCGAGCATCCCTGGGTGCGCGCCTATTTCCACGGCAAGCGCTCGCAGATGCTGCAACACGAGATGAGATAAGACATGGAAACCCGCGCTCCCTACGTGCTGATCGGCAGTTTCGTGCTGGCCGCGATCGTCGCGGTATTCGGCTTCGTCTATTGGCTGAACAACACCGGCGGCATCGGGCCGCGCACGAACTATCATGTGCAATTCCAGGGCCCGGTGCCGGGGCTCTTGGTGGGTGCCGGCGTGCTGTTCAACGGCATCCGCGTCGGTGAGGTCACGCAGCTTGGCCTTGCGCCGGACAACCCACGCTTCGTCAACGCGACGATCTCGGTGGCCGCGACGACGCCGGTGCGCACCGACACCAAGGTCGGGCTCGATTTCCAGGGGCTGACCGGCGTTCCCGTGGTGACGCTGGAGGGCGGCATGATCGTCGCCAAATCCGGCGAGCCACTGACCTTGATCGCCGAGGCCGGTGCGGGCCAGAGCATGACGCAGGCCGCACGCGACGCGCTGCGGCGGGTCGACACCGTGCTGGAGGACAATTCCGGCCCGCTGAAGGACACCATCGCCAATTTGAAAACGTTCTCCGATGGTCTGGCGCGCAACACCGGCAAGATCGACGGTATTCTGGCGGGCCTCGAGAAGATGACCGGCGGCGGGACGCCGGCGCAGAAGATCACCTATGACCTGCGCACGCCGCAAAATCTTGGGCCTGCCGGCAAGACGCTCTCGGCGTCACTGGCCATTCCCGAGCCGACCGCGGTTGCGATGCTGCAGACCCAGCGCATGCTGTTCGCGCCTAACGGGGACAATCCAGGCTTTGCCGATTTCCTCTGGGCCGACAGCATTCCAAAACTGGTCCAGGCGCGGCTGATCGACAGCTTTGAGAACTATGACATCACCCATGCCCCGCTGCGCACGAGCGATCTCGGGCAGGCGGACTACCAGCTCCTGATCGACATCAGGCGCTTCCGCATTGCCACGGAGGGTGAGACAAGGGTCGAGATCGGACTGTCGGCACGGATCGTCGACAAGAACGGCAAGGTGGTCGCATCGCGCATCATTGAGGCCAGCGAGAAGCTCGACAAGGTCGAGCCGGCTGCTGCCGTCGCAGCGTTCGATGTGGCCTTTGCCCGCATCGCCAAGGAGCTGATCGGCTGGACTGTGCAGGCGGTGTAGCGCCAACTATTCCAGCGTCTTGAGGTAGGACAGCAGGTCGTGGATCTGGTCCGGATTGAGCTCGAAGGTCGGCATGTCGGCGTGGCCGGTCGAGATACCTTCGGCCAGCGCCTCCTCCAGGCTGTCGATCGGGTAACGGTTGTGCAGCGTGCGCAACGGTGGCGCGATGCTGAGAGGGCTCTTCGAGACCCGGTCGATCGCGTGGCAGCGCGCGCAATTGGCCCGCGCAAAGGCCTTGCCGCGTTGCTCGGCGGTCGGGCCCGCCAGTGCAGGCATGATCAGAAAGAGGCCAATCAGGCCCTGGCGGAGCGCGTGCTGAAACATGGAAGGCGGGGTCCCGTCGAACTTTCGGCGCAGAATAGGGGGGAGAGGCGCGCCAGGATTGATCTGGGTCAATTGCGTTTCTGATGGCGCGGTAAAATGCAAGCGCGCGTGGCGGACTGGCCGGGGGGCGGAGCTGGGCGGACGCTAGGAGCGGTGGATGAAGCCTTCCGTGGTCACGATTGAGCCGAACGGGCATTTCTGTAGCGAATGTGCCGTACGCGGATCGGCGGTCTGTTCGTCGCTGGATGCGGCCGAGCTCAGGGAATTCGAGCACCTCGGACGTCGTGTCCATTATTCCTCAGGCGAGACTGTGTTCTCCGAGGAAGACATCACGACCTCGTTCTACAACGTGCTCGAAGGCGTCATGCGGCTGTACAAGCTGCTGCCTGACGGCCGGCGGCAGATCGTCGGCTTTGCCTTGCCCGGTGATTTCCTGGGGATGAATTTGTCCGGCCGCCACAATTTCTCGGCCGATGCCATTGGTGCCGTGACCGTGTGCCAGTTCGCAAAAGTGCCCTTCGGCCGTTTTACCGAGGACCGCCCGTATCTGCTCAAGCGGATCAACGAGCTGGCCATTCGCGAGTTGAGCCAGGCACGCGACCACATGGTCCTGCTCGGCCGCCGCTCGGCGGACGAGAAGGTCGCAAGCTTTCTGCTCGGCTGGCGCGAGCGGCTGTTCGCGCTCAAGGGGCCGTCCGACACGGTTCCACTTCCCATGAGCCGGCAAGACATCGCCGATTATCTCGGCCTGACCATCGAAACCGTCAGTCGCACCTTCACCAAGCTTGAACGCCACGGCACGATCGAGATCATTCCCGGCGGCATCAGCCTGCTCGACCCGGCACGCGTCGAGGCCCTGGCCGCGGCCTGAGCGGTTTTCCATGCGCTCTCGGATTTTTGATCCCGATCAATGACGCCGGGCACCTGACGCAAATAATGCCCTCAAACGATCCGGGAGGAGCATGATGCCGACTGACGCATTGCTGATGACCATCGTCGTTGTCGCGATTTTTGTCACTTTCGCCGCAGCCTTGGCGTGGGCGGACCGACAGACCAGCGCAGGCCGGCTCGACCCGGATTCCAGGCGCTGACGCTCCCGATCGTAGGTCCCATTGGACGTCCCAGCCGCCGATGCCTGGTCGGCCGGGAACTGGGTGTTCGGCAGCGCCTCAGCGCAACTGTGATTTTGTGGTGTCTACAACTCTGCATCGACCCGGACGCATCGGCGCATCCTTCGGATGCCGGCTTCGCGCCCGACTGCGGCATTTTCGCCGCATTTGCCTAAAAGCACGCATGCATGCTTTCCGGTTGAAAAGCCTGCAAACACTGACTACGCAGGAACTTCAGTGCCTCGTAGTCTTAGGAGCCCAGCGGCGTGCCTCAGGACAAGACCGGCGACCCCCGACAAGCGGCGGGCAATAAATTATCGGTCCTGCGCAAGCACCCGATCTTCGCGGATCTGGAGCCGGAGGCTCTCGATCAGCTCTGCCGCTATGCCAAGCACACCACGGTGAAGCGCGGCGCGACGATCGCCGCCAAGGGCGATCCCGGCAACAATTTGTTCGCGGTCATCACGGGGACGGTGAAGATATCCTCCTCGTCGCCCGACGGACGGAATGCTATTCTCAATCTCATCGGTCCTGGGGAAATCTTTGGCGAGATCGCGGTTCTCGACGGTGCGCCGCGTTCGGCGGATGCGACCGCCAACACCAATTGCGAGCTCTACATCATCGACCGCCGCGACTTCCTGCCGTTCGTGAAGAGTCAGCCGGCGCTGGCGATGAAATTCATCGAGCTGCTCTGCGCGCGCCTGCGCTGGACCAGCCAGCAGGTCGAGCAGGTGATCCTGCAAAACCTTCCCGGCCGGCTTGCGAGCGCGTTGCTAGGTCTCACCGAAGAGCGCAAGTTCGACTCCGGCAGCGGCACGCTCGCCATCACGCAGCAGGAGATCAGCGAGATGGTGGGCATGACGCGCGAAAGCATCAACAAGCAATTGCGCGCCTGGTCCGGACGCAACTGGGTTCGTCTCGAGCATGGCGCGATCGTCGTGCTTGATACCGATGCGCTGCGCGAGCTCGCCGAGAGCGGCCTCGACGGCGAGTGACGCCTGATACCTAGTTGTCGATGATCGCGACAGCGCGGGTCCAGCCGGCGGAGGCGCGTTCGATCTTCACCGGAAAGCATGAGACCGTGAACCCGGTCGAAGGCAGCTTGTCGAGATTGTGCAGCTTCTCGAGATGGCAATAGCCGATGTGCCGACCTGCCTTGTGGCCCTCCCAGATCAGCCCGGCTTCCTTTGTCTCGGCATATTTCTTCGCGGTGTAGACGAACGGCGCGTCCCAGCTCCAGCCATCGGTGCCGGTTAGCCGCACACCGCGTTCGAGCAGGTACATGGTGGCCTCATAGCCCATGCCGCAGCCGGAATTGACGTAATCGGCCTGACCGAATTTGGCGCCGGCTCTGGTGTTGACGACGACGATCTCCAGCGGCGACAGCGTGTGCCCGATGCGCTTCAGCTCCTTCTCGACGTCGTCGGCGGTGGCAACATAACCATCCGCGAGGTGCCGGAAGTCGAGCTTCACGCCGGGTTGAAAACACCACTCGAGCGGCACCTCGTCGATTGTCCATGACCTCTCGCCGCGATTCATGGTCGGATGGAAGTGCCAGGGCGCATCGAGATGCGTGCCGTTGTGGGTCGACAGCGAGACCTGCTCGACGGCCCAGCCCTGGCCATCCGGCAAATCCTGCGCTTTGAGGCCGTCGAAAAACTGCAGCATGCGCGGCAGGCCCTGCTGGTGATCGATGTAGTGGATGGTCGGGTGATTGCCCGGTGGATCGGCCGTCACGTCGTTTCTGAGCGGCACTGAAATGTCGATCAGCTTTCGCGGCATGGGCATTCCCTCGATGTGGTTTGTTCTGTTTCGGCGCATCTTGAGGCGGCTCGACCTGCTGCGTCAAGTAACGGGCTGGTGCGGATTTATTCGGAAAAGCAAAACAGTTCGCCGGTCGCCTTCGCGGAACGACGCGTGGCCGATTGATGCAACTCCAGCATTGATCGATGCCGGATTTGGCTTGGACTCAGAATGCCGCCGGCCCTAGGGACGACATTGGCGACATCGTGCTCGTGCAGCGCGCATCGCACAGGGGTAGGGCGACCGTCTCGTCCGTACCTCAAGCCGCAACCAATAGCGGTCGAGCCCAAAACCAGAGGAACGTCCGTGGATATGACGAGCATCGTCACCTCGCATCCGGCATTGGCCGATGGCGAGGCGGGATTACAGGGAAGCCGGCGCCTGCCGCGCAAGTCCCCGCCGGAGAGGGCGCGATGAAGTTCGCACCTTCCGTCGCCGTGATCATCCACCAGTCAAATCCGCTCGACTCCGCCGCGCAATCCTACCAAGGTGGTGCGTTTGTAACGCTTGACTTTACACCTGAAGTGGAGCGACCCAAGGCGGCCCTCAGCATCTGCCCGACAACGACATAATCAACTCAGGAGGAAGCCCAGATGAAGACACTTACCGGCATCATCGCAGCCGCCGTGCTGGCGGTCTCAGCGCCGCTGGCGACCGCACGCGATTTCCGCTCCGCCGACATCCACCCCGCCGACTACCCGACCGTCGAGGCCGTCAAGTTCATGGGCAAGCAACTCGCGGCGGTGAGTGGCGGCAAGCTCGGCGTTAAGGTGTTTCCCAACGGCGCCCTGGGCTCCGAGAAGGACACCATCGAGCAGCTCAAGATCGGCGCGCTCGACATGATGCGGATCAACGCATCGCCGCTCAACAACTTCGTGCCCGAGACCATCGCGTTGTGCCTGCCCTTCGTCTTCCGCGACACGCAGCACATGCGCACGGTTCTGGACGGACCGATCGGCGATGAAATCCTGGCGTCCATGGCGCCCGCGGGCCTGATCGGCCTTGCCTATTACGACAGCGGTGCCCGGTCCATCTACACCGTCAAGGCTCCGGTCAAGTCGCTCGCTGACCTCAAGGGCCTGAAGATTCGCGTCCAGCAATCCGACCTCTGGGTCGGCATGATCCAGAGCCTCGGGGCCAACCCGACGCCGATGCCGTATGGCGAGGTCTATACCGCGCTCAAGACCGGTCTGGTGGACGCTGCCGAGAACAACTGGCCTTCCTACGAGTCCTCGCGCCACTTCGAGGCCGCCAAGTTCTACAATGTCACCGAGCACTCGCTCGCGCCCGAAGTTCTCGTGATGTCCAAGACGGTCTGGGACACGCTGAGCAAGGAGGATCAGGCGATGATCCGCAAGGCGGCCAAGGAATCGGTGCCCGTCATGCGCAAGCTCTGGGACGAGCGTGAGCAGGCCTCCCGCAAGACCGTCGAGGCGGCCGGCGTGCAGGTCGTGACCATCGCCAACAAGGCGGAGTTCGTCGACGCGATGAAGCCCGTGTACCAGAAGTTCGCCGGCGACGAGAAGCTTCAGAGCCTCGTCAAGCGTATCCAGGACACCAAGTAAAAAACAGCAGACCGGGGGCCGGCGTCGCCGCTAGGGGACGCCGGACCTTCGCGAGGGAGACGCGGGATGACGGACGCACATGTCGCAAGCCACGAGCAGGAGGCCCCGGCACGGCCCTCGACCGGCCTGCTGTCGCAGATCAATGCGCCCGTCGCGCGCGTGGGCATGTATTTGTCCGTGACCGGACTGCTCGTCATCGTCACCATCGTGTTCTACCAGGTGTTCGGACGTTACGTGCTCAATTCCAGCCCGACCTGGACGGAGAACCTGGCGCTGGTCTTGATCCTCTATGTCACGCTGATCGGCGCCGCCGTCGGCGTGCGCGATGCCGGTCATATCGGCATGGACAGTCTGCTGGTGATGCTGCCGGATCATCTGCGCGAGAAGATCGAGATCGTGATCCACGTCCTCGTGGCCGTGTTCGGCGTTGCGATGGCCTATAACGGCTGGATCCTCGGCGCATCGGTCGGCACCGTGAAGATTCCCAATCTCGGCCTGCCCGAGGTCGTCCGCTACGTGCCGCTGATCGCCTCCGGCGTCCTGATCGTCTCCTTTTCAATCGAGCACATCATTGCTCTCCTGCGCGGCGAAGAGGTCGTCCCCTCATGGAACTGATCATTCTCGGCGCCACGTTCTTCGGCTTCCTGATCCTCGGCGTCCCGGTCGCCTTCGCGATCGGCCTCTCGGCGATCTGCACCATCCTCTACGAAGGCCTGCCGGTGGCCGTCATCTTCCAGCAGATGATGTCGGGGATGAACATCTTCTCGTTCCTCGCGATTCCCTTCTTCGTCTTCAGCGGTGAGCTGATGCTGCATGGCGGCGTCGCCGACAAGATCGTGCAGCTCGCCAAGAATCTCGTCGGACACATCCGCGGCGGGCTCGGCATGTCGAACGTGGTCGCCTGCACGCTGTTCGGCGGCGTCTCCGGTTCGCCCGTGGCCGACGTCTCGGCGATGGGCGCGGTGATGATCCCGATGATGAAAAAGGAAGGGTTCGACACCGACTACGCCGTCAACGTCACCACCCATGCTTCGCTGGTCGGCGCGCTGATGCCGACCAGCCACAACATGATCATCTATGCGCTCGCCGCTGGCGGCAAGGTCTCGATTGGCGCGCTGATCGCCGCCGGCCTCCTGCCTGCGCTCGTGCTGATGGTGTGCATGCTGGTTGCAGCTTATGCCGTTGCGGTGAAGCGCGGCTATCCAGCCGGCAAGTTCCCGGGCTGGGCCGAGGTTTTCCGCTCCTTCGCGGCTGCGCTGCCCGGCCTTCTGATCGTCGGCATCA
Source organism: Bradyrhizobium sp. GW821-FHT13H05 (assembly GCF_058804065.1). Classification (NCBI taxonomy): domain Bacteria; kingdom Pseudomonadati; phylum Pseudomonadota; class Alphaproteobacteria; order Hyphomicrobiales; family Nitrobacteraceae; genus Bradyrhizobium; species Bradyrhizobium sp. GW821-FHT13H05. The sequence goes on from NZ_JBXAPO010000003.1 coordinate 154,377, forward strand.
TCCTGGCGGGCATCCTGTCCGGAGTCTTCACCGCAACCGAATCTGCAGCAGTCGCGGTCACCTATACGATCCTGTTGACGTTCTTCATCTATCGCACGATGACCTGGAGCAACTTCCTGCACGCCGCGGCCAAGGCAGTGAAGACGACGGGCGTTGTGCTGCTGCTGATCGGCGTCTCCACGATGTTCCAGTATCTGATGGGGCTCTACGAGGTCGCCGACTTCGCCGGCGACCTGATGAGCAAGGTCTCATCACAGCCCTGGATCATCTTCCTGCTCATCAACGTCATCCTGTTCGTGCTCGGCACGTTCATGGACATGGCGGCGACCATCCTGATCTGCACCCCTATCTTCCTGCCGATCGCGATGAAGGCCGGTATGGATCCGGTGCAGTTCGGCATGCTGATGCTGATTAACTGCGCGCTCGGACTGAACACCCCACCGGTCGGAACGACGCAGTTCGTCGGCTGCGCCATCGGCGGCATCTCGGTGGGTGCGGTGATGCGCACCATCCTGCCGTTCTATGCTGCCCTGATTGCAGCTCTGATGTTCGTGACCTACGTCCCCGCGTTCTCGCTGTGGCTGCCCCGCCTGCTGATGGGTTACAAGGGATAGCAGCAACGCAGGAGAATCCGTCCGTGACTGACTACCGCAAGCTTTTCGATCTCACCGGCAAGACGGCCGTCGTGCTTGGCGCCGCCTCGGGCATCGGCAAATCGTCAGCCGAGGCGCTGGCCGGGCTTGGCGCCCGCGTCGTCTGCGCCGATCGCGCGCTCGACGCAGCGGAAGCGACCGCCGCCGGCATTCGCGACAAGGGCGGCTGGGCCGAAGCCGCCCTATGTGACGCTGCCAGCGCCACCGACGTCAATGCGCTGGCCAAAACCGTGATGCAGAAATTCCCGCGGCTCGACATCGCCGTGACGACCCCCGGGCTCAACATCCGCAAAACCATTCTCGACTACACCGAAGAGGATCTCGACCGCGTCCTCAACCTCAACGTCAAGGGCACGGTCTGGTTCTTCCAGGCCTTTGGCCGCATCATGGTCGCCCAGACGAGCGGCAGCATCATCGCCTGCTCCTCGGTGCGCGCGGTGACGATCGAGCCGGGCCTGGGCGTCTACGGCTCGACCAAGGCGGCGATCGGCCTGCTGGTGAAGGGCTTTGCTTCCGAGGTCGGCCATGCCGGCGTGCGGGTCAATGCGATCGCGCCGAGCATCGCCGAGACCGCGCTGACTGGCCCCTTCAAGCAGCGCCCCGACATCTACAATCTCTATGCCGGCCACACCGTCTTCAATCGCTGGAGCAGCGCCGACGAGGTCGCCACCGCGGTGGCCTATCTCGCTTCGGACGCCGCGAGCTATGTCAGCGGCAGCACGCTGTTCGTCGATGGCGGCTGGACCGCGGTCGACGGGCCGCCGACCGGTCTCACCCAGCTGCACAAATAAGGCGGCCATCCGCCTCTAGCCGGCGAAGCCCACGCGCTGGCGCAGCTCCCTCCGGTCTGCGCCGGCCAGCAGCGTGACCAGCGCCGCCGCCTCCTGTGGGTACGCGGCGTGCGTCGTGACACCGGCCGTGTACATCGTCTCCAGCTCGCAACCGGGCGGCAACGATCCTGACAGCGCGATGCCGTCGGTCGCGATGATCTCGGTCGCCTGCGTGCATCCGATCGGCCTTTGCGCAGCGGAGGCCGCAAGCTCTCGCATCGCGGTCGCGCCGTTCGGGAAGATCTTCAGGCGCGATGCGACCTCATAGGCGATGCCGAGCTGGTCCAGCACTTTTGCAAAATGCTGTCCCGCCGTCGACGCCTTGGTGTCCGGAACGTAGATGGCGTCGGCGGAACGTAGCACGTCGCGCAAATCAGTTTCAGTTTTCACGGTCACTTTGTGGTCGCGGCTCCGGACCGCCAGCGCGGTCTCCACCCGGCCGATATCCGCGATCGAGGAGGGGACGACGAGCCTCTCCTCGGCGAGCTTTGCGAGCAGCGCCTGCGTCAGGATCACGAGATCGGCCGGCGTGCCGGCGCGCAGCTTGTCGGCCATCACGCCGACCGCGCCGAATTCGCCGTCGATATCGAGGCCGGTCTGCGCCTTGAAGGTCTCGCTGAGGCCGCGCACCAGGCCTTGCGCCGCGCCACCGCTCAAAATGGTCACTGTCGTCACGATGCAAGCTCCATGGCTGCGATGATCTTGTCGCGCGTGATCGGCAGGTCGCGCATGCGAACGCCGAGGCAATCGTAAACGGCATTTGCGATTGCCGCTGTCACAGGGCCGTGGGCGGCCTCGCCGGCGCCGACCGGCTCGATCTCCGGCCGCTGGATGATCTCCACATCCACTGCCGGCACCTCGCTGAAGGTCAGGATCGGATAGTCGGTCCAGGACGTCGATGTGATGCGCGTCCGGTCGAATCGGACGCGCTCCTTCAGCACCCAGCTCGTCGCCTGGATCGCGCCGCCCTCGATCTGGTTGATCACGCCGTCCGGATTGATGGCTTCGCCGACATCGACCGCAAGCGTCAGCCGCTTGACGCGGATGTCGTCGGCGCCTTCGATCTCGGCAATCGCGGCGCAATAGGCCCCTGTGTTCTTGTAGCGCGCAAAGCCGACACCATGGCCGATACCGGTTTGCTTCTGTGGCTTCCACTGCGCGCGACGCGCCGCAGCGCGGATGACATCTTTCGCCCGCTCGTCTCGCAGATGACGCAGACGGAACGCGACCGGATCTTCTCCGCGCAAGGCAGCGACCTCGTCGAGCAGAGATTCGACGGCGAATACGTTGCCTTGCGCGCCCAGGGTTCGCAGCGCCGATGTCCGCACCGGCATCGTCAGTAGCCGGTGGCTCGTGATCGTCCACGCCGGCAGGTCATAGAGCGGAACGGAGTTGCGGTCGCCACCCCCGCCATTGGCCGCCGGCGGATTCGTCGAGATCATGCGCGGGTAGGGGTTCGCAATCTCGGATGCGGCCAGCAGGGCGGGCTGTGCGGCGCGCCCCGGCCGCGCCGCGTGGCCGTTGCTCCAGATCGCATGGCGCCAGCCGATAATCTCATTGTTGGCATCGAGGTCGGCCTCGATCTCGACGGCCATGGCCGCGCCGAACGGCGCGTGGCACATCTCATCGTGGCGTGACCACTGCACCCGCACCGGACGGCCCCCGGCCGCTTTCGCCAGCAGCACGGCATCGAGCGCGACATCGTCGGCCGCATTGTGTCCGTAGCAGCCGGCCCCTTCCACGTGTTCGACGACGATGTTTTCAGCGGGCAGCTTGAGCACGATCGCAAGATCGGCGCGCAGCAAATAGACGCCTTGGCTGTGTGTCCAGACGTGCACACGATCGCCGTCCCATTGCGCCATGGCGCAGGACGGTGCGATCGAGGCATGCGCGATGTAGGGACGGGTGTATTGCCGGCGGAGCGTGCGGGCGTGTTCGCGCGTCGATGCCGCCGTTCTGGTGTCGATAACAGTCGTCTCGACCGGTTCGCTCTTAAGGAAGCCCGCCAGGTCATTTTCGTCCGGCAGCGGCTCGCCCACCGACCACGTCGCGCCCTTGCGCAGCGCTTTCAGGGCAGTCTCAGCCGAGGCTTCGCTGTCAGCGACCACGCCGGCAAATCCACCGTCACGGACGATCGCAATGAAGCCTGGAACGGCGTGTGCAGCCGTTTCATCAAGCGCGATCAATTTGCCGCCCGAGACGTCCGGCCGCAGCACGCGTCCGTGCAGCAGGCCCGGCAACGCATGGTCGTGGATGAAGCGCGGCCGCGCAAACACCTTGTCGGGAATATCGACACGCTGGACGGCGTGCCCGGCAACGGCCCGCTTGGCGATGTCCTTCGCCGTCGCGCTCGCGCTGGCGTCGTGGTCGAGCGAGACGTCACTGGCCAGCTCCCAATAGCTGGTCCTGACATTGCCAGGGCCCGAGATCACGCCGTCATCGACATCGAGCAGCGACGCATCGACCCCGAGACGTTCCGACGCTGCGGCGAGGAAGCGCTGGCGCACTTCAGCGCAAACATGCCGCAGCGCGCGGCCGGATTGCTGGATCGACAGGCTGCCGGAGGTGACGCCTTCGTTCGGGCTTGACGCCGTCGAGGCGCGGATCATCTCGACCTTGGAGATATCGACGTCGAGCTCGTCTGCGGCGATCTGGGCCAGCGCCGTGACGATGCCTTGACCGATCTCGACCTTGCCGGGCGAGATCGCCACACGTCCGTCGCCCGTGAACCGCACCCAGGACGACAGTCTTGGATTGGCCGCGAGGCTGACCGGCAGTTTCGGGGCAGGGGACGTCATGAAGTGGCCATCTCCGAGGCCGCGCGCAGGACCGCGCGGACCATGCGGTTGTGCGATCCGCAGCGACACAGATTGCGATCGAGCGCCGTTCTGACCTCAGCCTCCGTTGGTGATGGGTTGCGCTTCAGCAACGCCGCCGCGCTGATGAGAACCCCCGAGACACAATAGCCGCATTGCATCGCCTGTTCGGAGATGAAGGCGCGTTGCAGCGGATGCGGTTGCTCCGCCGTGCCGAGGCCCTCCACCGTGACGACATCCTTGTTCGCGACCGACCACATCGGCATGTCGCAGGAGGCCATCGCGCGGTCGCCGATCATGACATAACAGGCACCGCATTCGCCGGCGCCGCAGCCGAAATGCGCACCGGTGATGCCGAACCGGCCGCGCAGCAGATCGAGCAGCGTCTGGTCGGGATCGCTATCCACGGCTAGCGCTGCGCCGTTGAGCTGGAATTGAATGGTCGGCATTGTCGATCTACGGCTTCAGGATTTGTCGAACTTCTTGACGACGTCAGCCCATTTGTTGATGTCGCCGCGCAGAAACTTGTCGAATTCAGCTGGAGTCATCGACATGGGGACGGCACCCTGCTCGGTCCAGAGTTTGACGATATCCGGCCGCTTCACCATCGCGTTCACGGCGGCATTGAGCTTGTCGATGACGGGCTTTGGCGTGCCTGTCGGGGCCATCAGGCCCAGCCAGATCGTCGCCTCATAGCCGGCGACGCCAGCTTCGCCCGCGGTCGGCACGTTCGGCAGCACGGCCGAGCGCTGCTTGCCGGTGGTCGCGAGCGCGCGGACCTGGTTCTCGGCGATGTTCGGGGCCATCGCCGGCACCGCGTCGATCATCATCTGCACCTGTCCGCCGATCACGCCGCTGCGCGCCTCGCCGCTGTTGCGGTAGGGCACGTGGACGACGTTGATGCCGGCCATGGCTTTGAACAGCTCACCCGCCATGTGATAGGGCGTGCCCTGGCCGGAGGAGGCGTAGTTCAGCTTCCCCAGTTGCGATTTGGCGAGTGCGATGAACTCCTGCAGCGTCTTCGCTGCAACCTGCGGGTTCACCACGATGACGAGATCGGAGTAGTTCACCGGTGCGATCGGCGCGAGGTCGCGCATCAGTTCGTATTTGCGTTGGTCCGGCGTCAGCAGTGATTCATTCGCGGTCTGGGTGTTGGACATCATCAGCAGCGTGTAGCCGTCGGCCGGTGACTTCGCCGCCTCGACCGTGCCGATGACGCCGCCCGCGCCGGTCCGGTTCTCGATAATGAAGGGCTGGCCAAAACTCTCCTGGAGCGCGTTGCCGATCAGCCGCGCCGCGACGTCCGCCGGCCCGCCAGCGCCGAACGGCACGACGATCCGCACCGCGTGCGTGGGATAATCCTGCGCCAATGAGGGGGCTGCGGCGGCTACGCCAAGCAGGCCGGCGGCCAGCGCCAGCATAAATTTTCGGGCCGTCACGCCCACCTCCCTGATGTCGTTCTTGTTGGCCGGCACTGTAGCGGCAGGGGACGCGGGCTGTCGACGCCTCACAAAGTCGATCGTGCCGGGAATATCGGGCGGTTTTCGGTGTGACCGCGTCGCCTTTCGCGCTTGCGGCAGGAACCGGCGGCCGGTGCGGTTTGAGCAAATCGCATGGGCAATGCCGGATAAATGCGCTCGGCTGGCTGGTATTTTGGTGTTACGAACTGGGACATGAACCAGCACGCCAAGATCGAAATCCGCCATTCGACCTGTCCGCATGATTGCCCGTCGGCCTGCGCCCTCGACGTCGAGGTGCTCGAAGGCCGCAGCATCGGTCGTGTCCGCGGTTCGAAAAAGCAGACCTACACGGCCGGCGTGGTCTGCGCCAAGGTCGCCCGCTACGCCGAGCGCATCCATCATCCTGAGCGGCTGATGTATCCGATGCGCCGCACCGGGCCGAAGGGCTCGGGCCAGTTCGCGCGCATCTCCTGGGACGAGGCGTTGGACGAGATCGGACACCGCTTCAATCAGACCGAGCGCGAGTTCGGCGCGGAATCGATCTGGCCCTATTACTACGCCGGCACGATGGGGCTGGTGATGCGCGACGGCCTCAACCGTCTCACGCATGTGAAGAAATATTCGCGCTTCTATCAGACCATCTGCGCCAATGTCGGGCGCATCGGGTTTGCCATCGGCGCCGGCAAGATCGCCGGCGTCGATCCGCGCGAGATGGCGCTGTCCGATCTTGTGGTGATCTGGGGCACCAATCCCGTCAACACCCAGGTCAACGTGATGACGCACGCCGCGCGGGCGCGGAAGGAGCGCGGCGCGAAGATCGCAGCCGTCGACATCTACGACAACGAGACCATGAAGCAGGCTGACATCAAGATCATCCTGCGGCCCGGCACCGACGGCGCCTTCGCCTGCGGCGTCATGCATGTCCTGTTTCGCGACGGCTATGCCGACCGCGCCTATATGGACAAATACACTGATTGCCCTGATGAGCTCGAGGCGCATCTGCAAACCCGCACGCCGGAATGGGCTTCCGCGATCTGCGGCGTGCCGGTGGCGGAGATCGTGGCGTTTGCGAAGCTGGTCGGCGAAACCCAGCGGACCTTCTTTCGCCTCGGCTACGGCTTCACCCGCTCGCGCAACGGCGCGACGCAGATGCATGCTGCTCTGTGCATTCCCGCAGTGACCGGTGCCTGGCAGTATGAAGGCGGCGGTGCCTTCTTCAACAATTACGCGCTGTGGCACTTCGACGAATCCATCATCGAAGGCCACGACGCGATCGACCAGACCACGCGCGCGCTCGACCAGTCGCAGATCGGCCGCATCCTCACCGGCGATGCCGAGGCCCTGCTCGGCAAGGGGCCGATCAAGGCGATGCTGATCCAGAACACCAACCCGATGACGGTGGCGCCGGAGCAGGCGCTGGTGCGTCAGGGGTTTGCGCGCGAGGACCTGTTCGTCGCGGTGCACGAGCAGTTCATGACCGAGACGGCGCAGATGGCTGACATCGTGCTGCCGGCGACCATGTTCATCGAGCACGACGACCTCTATTACGGCGGTGGCCATCAGCACATCTCGGTGGGACCCAAGCTGATCGACCCGCCCGGCGAGTGCCGCTCCAACCACCAGGTCTTGCAGGCGCTGGCGCCGCGGCTTGGCGCGAAGCATCAGGGTTTCGAGATGACGCCGCGCGAATTGATCGACGCGACGCTGAAGCTCAGCGACCACGGCGACATCGCCGGCCTCGAAGCGGATATCTGGCGCGATTTGCAGCCGGACTTCCGCACCGCGCATTATCTCGACGGCTTCGCCCATGCCGACAAGAAATTCCATTTTAAAGCCGATTGGGCGCATCCGCCGTTCGGCCGGACGATGGGCGATTTCGACAAGATGCCGTCGCTGCCCGACCATTGGGCTGTCATCGAGCACACCGACCTGGCTCATCCGTTCCGCCTTGCGACCAGCCCCTCGCGCAGCTTCCTCAACACCACCTTCAACGAAACGCCGTCCTCGCAGGCGCGCGAGGGCAAGCCGAGCGTGATGATTCATCCGCTGGACGCAGCCTCCCTCGATATCGCCGATGGGGACGCCGTGACGCTCGGCAACAGTCGCGGCGAGACCACGCTGATTGCAACGCTGTTCGATGGCGTACGGCGCGGCGTGCTGATCGCCGAGTCCATTCATCCGAACAAAAGCCATATCGGCGGCCACGGCATCAACATGCTGACCGGCGCGGACACCATTGCCCCGATCGGCGGGGCCGCGTTCCACGACAACAAGGTCTGGATCAAAAAGGCGCTCGCGGTTTAAGGCACGCATTCCGTGACGCCGTAACCCGCAAACTCCTTCGCGATGTTCGGGTTCATGGACTTCGCCAGCGCGATGTCGCTCGCACCGTCACCGCCGCTTCTGCGGCTGGCGACGCCGCGGCCGAACAGCGAGGAGGAGGAGCGCGGATTGCGCTGGATTGCTTCGGTGTAGTCCTTGATCGCGTCGGTGGTCCGGCCGAGCTTGAGATTGACCAGCCCGCGGCTGTCGAACGCATCGCTCAATCCGGGATCGGCCTGAAGCGCCAGATTGCAATCGGCGAGCGCGCCTTGCAGGTCGCCCGTGGCGGCCCGCGTCCAGCAGCGATTGTTGAGCGCCTCCGCATCCCTGGGATCGTGGCGGATCACCGCGTCAAAATCCTGCATGGCCAGCGCGTAGGCGCGCTTGATCGCGTAGACCTGGCCGCGCTTGTAGCGCGACGCGATGTCGTTGGTGTTGGCCGCGATCTTGCGACTGAGATCGGCGATGACAGGGTCTTTGGCGAGGTCGTCCGCACCCGGAGCGGGCTCCGCTCGCGGCACCTCGCAGACCTGTTTCTGCGGCTCAGGGTTGGTCGGCGTCGCCGCCTTGTTGTCCGGCGGTCGCGCCACGAGACCCGCAAACGAGAACTCCGTCGTCAGCGATGACGACAGCCACGGCACCTGTTCCCGATTGGTGGCGGCGACCACGCCATTCCTGGTGTTGGTCAATGCCTGCTCGGCGCCGATGTTCGGCGCGCGCATCTCGCGCAGCAGCTCGGCGACGAACAGGCCGTGATCGGTCCTGCCGCTCGCAGCGACTGCGCCAAGCGCGGCGGAATAGAGCACCAGCGAATTGCTCGGTGCGATCACCGGCGCAAGACCCGCCGAATAGCGGCGAAAGCGTCGCTCGAACGGGTTGCGGCGGGAGCCGTCGATCAGGGCGATCTTGATCGCGGCACCGCGTGTGTTCATCTCGGCAACGATCGTGTCGAGGCTAAAGCCGTCGCGCGAGACGTCCGGCTCGGTCCAGATCTGGGCGTCGACAGGGAGCAGGTAAGTCTGCCGGTTGGACTGAATGCCGAAGCCGTCGAAGAAGATCAGTGCGACCGCGCCGCGCTCGATGCGGGCATAGAAGCGGTCGAGCGCCTGTCGCATGCCGTCGCTGGTAAGGTTGATCTGCCTGTCGACGGCGAAGCCGTCGCGCGCCAATTCTGCGGCGACGTCCTGGGCATCGTTGGCGGCGTCATTGAGCACGAATTCGTTGTCGGGATATTTCGCGTTGCCGATCACCAGCGCGATTTTCGCGGCGTCGGCGGCGCAGCCGGTCTCAATACCGCTCGCGATGATCAGGCCAGCCAGCAAAAGGGCGGCGATGGCGCGCATGAAATGGCTCATCGGTGATCAAAATCTCCAGTCAGGATAGTCTCCGCAGCCCGCAATTCAATCGACAAGCGAAGTTGCGCCCACACGCTATGGTGACACAGCGTGACAATTTGCCCTTGCACCTGCCGCCCGACCTGCCGCAAATGGCCGCAAAACGGGAGCAAGGAAGCGAGCGTGCCATGACCGACACCACAGCAATCATCACCGAAAAGCGTGGACAGGCGTACTGGATCACCATCAACCGGCCGGAGAAACGCAACGCATTGAACGGCGACGTGATCGCCGGCATCACAAAGGGCTATCGCGACGCGCATGACGACAAGGACGTCCGCGTCATCGTGCTGACGGGCGCGGGCGACAAGGCATTCTGCGCGGGCGCCGACTTGCAGAATTCCGGCGCGGCTTTCGCGATGGATCATTCCAAACCAAATGTCGACTATGCCGATCTGTTACGTTTGTCACAGAACGCCACCAAGCCGGCGATTGCGCGGGTCGGCGGCGTCTGCATGGCCGGCGGCATGGGCTTGCTCTGCATGACAGACATGGCAGTTGCGGCCGATCACGTCATCTTCGGCCTGCCGGAGGTGAAGGTCGGCGTGTTTCCGATGCAGGTCCTGAGCCTGTTGCAGAGCATCGCCCCGCCGCGCCTCGTCAATGAATGGGCGCTGACCGGCGAGCCGTTCGATGCGAAGGCGGCGCTAGGTGCGGGCCTGCTCAACTACGTCGTGCCTACGGCAGAACTCGATGCCAAGGTCGACTGGCTGATCGGCCGCATCGTCGACAAATCCCCGACCGCGATCCGCCGCGGCAAATATGCCATGCGCGCCATCGCCTCGATGTCGTTCGACGAGAGCATCGCCTACACCGAAAGCCAGATCGCGCTGCTCGCGATGACCGAGGACGCCAAGGAAGGACTGAAAGCGTTCGCCGAGAAGCGGAAGCCGGTCTGGACGGGAAGGTGAGGGGGTACGCTCCTCTCGTGTCCCGGACGCGCGCTGCAACGCGTAAGCATTGCTGCGCAGAGCCGAGACCCAGAGGGCGGCGCCGGAGAATGCGGTGAGATGGGCCCCGGCTCTGCAGCGCATCGTCGAGGGGACGCTGCGCTGCGTCCGGGACACGAGAGCGTGCCCTACCAACGCAGATTCGATTTTCATACAGCAGACGCGCCTTCGCCTCCTCGCGGCGCATTCCGCCCGAGCTTTGCACTTCTCGTCACACCCTCTCGGAAGAAAGGGCGCAGGGAAGGCCGGGTGCCGGCTGGCACCCGCAAGACTCCCGTGCAAGAATGATGCACACGCAAGGCACAGGAGCGCTACAGGGCAGCCAAAACATCCGGCCTTCCCTGCGCAGTGGTTTGACGGCTTATGCGCGCTCTCCCCGGAGACGAGTTCCTGCTTGCCTCCGTCACCCCCGCGAAATTCACGGACGCCGCCCCGGTTGAGGTGACGCCGCCTCCGCAAAAGCTTGACCGTAGCAACGACGGTCAGGACCACACGGTTTTGCCGTACGCATTCGGCGCCGTCCGTCGTGGCGGTCCGCGATGTGCTCACGAGGTTCAACTCGCCCTGCACATCACCTTCCGCATCGACACCGCTCGCGTCCACCGCAGCCCGATCCACGGTTCGTGACGACGTACGACCGCCCCTTGTCCCGGATCGGGATGGTGAGAGAATGCGATAAATCAGAAATTCTGTAAAGCCGAATATTTTGAGGCGCGGTGGTTGACCGAGGGCTGGTGTGTTTCGCCCGTCAGGTAGCGCAAAGGCTTGTGGCCCGGATGGAGCGCAGCGTAATCCGGGGTTTGCGCCAGGAGGCACGAAGGTCCCGGATTACGCTTTGCTCCATCCGGGCTACGAGACCATCAGCCTGCGTTGGGCTTCAATCCCGCGGCCTGGATACCCGCCACCGCGCAGGCCTCGTCATTGTCGGAGGTGTCGCCGGACACCCCTACTGCGCCGAGCAGTGTGGTGCCGTCCATGATCAGCACGCCGCCGGGGACCGGCACCAGCGCGCCCTTTGCAATCGTGTTCACGGCGTCGATGAAGTAGGCCTGCTCCTGGGCGCGCTGATACAGCGCGCGCGAACCCATGCCCATCGCGAGCGCGCCATAGGCCTTGCCGTGCGCGATCTCGGCGCGCATCAGGCTGGTGCCGTCCTGCGCCGCGGCGATCTTGAGCACGCCGCGCGCGTCGAGAATGGTGACGACCAGCGGCTTCAGCTTCAGTTCGCCAGCCTTTGCGAAGGCGGCGTCGAGGATCTTGCGGGCGGTGTCGAGCGTGAGGTCAGCCATGGCCAGGTTCCTTTTCAGTGAGAGAAGTGGAATTTGTTTCGGCGCGATCGAGGCTCATCGCGAGCACGCGCGCGACGTGAAGGGCCTCGCGCTTTGTGCCGTCGTGGATCTGATGCCGGCAGGAGGTACCGTCGGCGACGACCAGCGTATTCTGGTCTGCCTTCCGCACGGCCGGCAGCAGCGATAGCTCGGCCATCTCGATCGAGGCATCATAGGTGTCGGCACCATAGCCGAAGGCGCCGGCCATGCCGCAGCAGCTGGACTCGATGGTCTCGACCTCAAGGCCCGGCACGAGGCGGAGCACTTGCTCGACCGGCTTGAAGGCGCCGAAGGACTTTTGGTGGCAATGGCCGTGCACGAGGGCCTTGTGGGCGACGGTGCCGAGCGGCAGCTGCAGCCGGCCGGCCTCGGCCTCGCGCACCAGAAATTCCTCGAAGGTCAGCGCATGGGCACCGATGGCCCTGGCGTCATCGTCCTTGCGCAGCGATGAAAGCTCGTCGCGCAGCGTCAGCAGGCAGCTCGGCTCGAGGCCGACGATCGGCACGCCGCGCGCGGCGAAGGGCGCGAAGGCGGCGACCAGCCGGTCGAGCTCGGCTTTCGCCTCGTCAACGAGACCGGCTGAGAGGAAAGTACGGCCGCAGCAGAGCGGGCGGTTGCCGCTCGATGGCTTCGGCAGATGCACGCGGTAACCTCCGGCGGCGAGCACGCGCAGCGCCGCGTCGAGATTTTCGCGCTCGTAGATGCGATTGAAGGTGTCGGCGAACAGGACGACCTCGCGGCCGCTCTCCGAGCCGACGCTGTCGGTCGGCGGCGCGAACACGTCGCTGCGGAAGGCGGGAAGCGCCCGGCGCGCGCTGATGCCGGCAAAGCGCTCGAACAGTTTTCGCAGCAGCGGGCTGCTGTTGCGCAAATTCGCCAGCGGCGCGAAGCGCGAGGCGAGGCCGGCATAGCGCGGGAGATAGCCGACCAGGCGATCGCGCAGCGTCAGGCCGTGGGAGACTGCGCGTGCAGCCAGCACCTCGATCTTCATCTTGGCCATGTCGACGCCGGTCGGGCACTCGTGGCGGCAGGCCTTGCAGGAGACGCAGAGCTTCAGCGTCTCCATCATCTCGTCGGAGGACAGTGCATCAGGGCCGAGCTGGCCGGAGATCGCGAGCCGCAAGGTGTTTGCGCGCCCCCGCGTGACGTCCTTCTCGCTGCGCGTCGCGCGGAAGGACGGGCACATCACGCCGCCCTCGAGCTTGCGACAGGCGCCGTTGTTGTTGCACATCTCGACGGCGCCCTGGAAGCCGCCGCCGGCGCCGGGATAAGCCGACCAGTCGAGTTTTGTCTTCAGCTCGGCGACGCGATAGTCGGGCTTGAAGCGGAACAGCGAGCGGTCGTCCATCTTCGGCGCATCGACGATCTTGCCTGGATTGAGCGTGCCATCGGGGTCGAAGCGCTGCTTGACCTCCCTGAAGTCAGCGACGAGGCGCTCGCCGAACATGGTTTCGTGGAATTCGGAGCGCACCAGGCCGTCGCCGTGCTCGCCGGAATGCGAGCCCTTGTACTCGCGCACCAGCTCAAAAGCCTCTTCGGCGATGGCGCGCATCGCCTTGACGTCTTTCTCGAGCTTCAGATTCAGCACCGGGCGCACATGCAGGCAGCCCTCAGAGGCATGAGCGTACATCGTGCCGCTGGTGCCGTGCTTGGCGAACACCTCGTTCAAACGTGCGGTGTAGTCCGCCAGATGCGGCAGCGGCACGGCGCAGTCCTCGACGAAGGAGACCGGCTTGCCTTCCTGCTTCATCGACATCATGACGTTGAGGCCGGCAGCGCGGAAATCGGCGATGCCGCTTTGCAGCGCCGGCTCTGATATCTCGACCACGCCGCCCCATTTGCGCTTGTCGTTGTCCCAGCCGAAGCCGAGATCGCCCATCAGCTCGCCAAGCTGCTTGAGGCGCACCAGATTGTCCGCCTGGTCCTCTTCGGCGAACTCGACCACCAGCACGGCGTCCGGATCGCCCTTGATGGCGGCGGAGATGATCGGGCGGAACATCGCGATATCGCGGCCGAGCGCGAGCATGGTGCGGTCAACCAGCTCGACCGCGATCGGCTTCAGCTTGACCAGGTGCTGGGCCGCGTCCATGGCTTCGTAGAAGCTGCCGAAATGGCAGATTCCGAGCGCCTTGTTGCGGATCACGGGCCACAGCTTCAGCTCGACCTTGGTGGTGAAGGCGAGGGTGCCCTCGGAGCCGACCAGCAGGTGCGCCATGTTGTTGCGGGCATTGCGCGGCACCAGCGCATCGAGATTGTAGCCGCCGACGCGGCGCTGCACCTTCGGGAAGCGTGCGGCGATCTCGTCGGCCTCGCGGGTGCCGAGATCGAGCATGTCGCGGAACAGGGTGCGCGCGCTGTCGTGGGCATCGATGTCCGAGAGATCGCGCGACACCTCGCCGTAGCGGCTCAGCGTGCCGTCGGCGAGCGATGCCTCCATCGACAGCGTGTTGTCGCGCATGGTGCCGTAACGCAGGCTGCGGCCGCCGCAGGAATTGTTGCCGGCCATGCCCCCGATGGTGGCGCGCGAGGCCGTCGAGACGTCGACCGGAAACCACAGGCCGTGTTTCTTGAGCTGGCGGTTGAGGTCGTCGAGCACGATGCCGGGCTCGACCACGCAGGTGCGGCCCTCGACGTCGAGCGACAGGATGCGGTTGAGGTGCTTGGAGAGATCGACCACGAGGCCGTCATTGACGGTCTGGCCGCATTGCGAGGTGCCGCCGCCGCGCGGAGTGACCTTCAGCCCCTCGTCGCGGGCGATGGCCAGCGCCCGCAGGGCCTCGTCCATGGTCCTGGGCACGACCACGCCCGCCGGCATGATCTGGTAGAACGAGGCGTCGGTGGCGTAGCGGCCGCGGCTGAAGCCGTCGAACAGGACGTCGCCGGTCATTTCCGCGCGCAGGCGCCGTTCGAGCGAGGAGGCGTTTGTCATCCCTGGTCCCGGACTGACCCGGCAAGGCTGGGCCTGGCTGGGTTATTCATTCTTGTTCACAACCGATTATATTATGAATTCAAAATGAGCAAGCCGGCCGCCCTCAGGGCGAGGCAGGAGCGCCCTCTTGGGGCTCGGTCAGGTGCTCGATCGCCGCCATGCGCTTGTTGCGCAGGTGCTGGAACAGGATGTCGCTGAGCTCGCTGCCGGCCCTCCGGCGCAGGGCGTCCAGAATGGTCTCGTGCTCGCGCATCGCCTCCGCCCAGCGCTGCCGCTTGCGGGCGAAATTGGCGGAGTAGCGGACACGGCGGATGCGGCCGGCGAAATTGGCGTAGGCGGTCTTCAGCGTCGCGTTGCGCGCGGCCGCGACGATGCTTTCGTGGATGCGCTGATTGGTCTGGAAGTAGCCGTGCATGTCGCGGTGCAGATAGTGGCCGTACATCTCGTAATGCAGCTGCTCGATCGCGATGATTTCCGCATCCGTAATGGCCTCGCAGGCAAGCCGCCCGGCCAGGCTTTCCAGTCCGGCCATCACGTCGAACAGTTCCTCGAGGTCGCGCTGGCTGAGCTGGCGGACGCGTGCGCCGCGGTTCGGCAGCAGCTCGATCAGCCCCTCGGCGGCGAGCACTTTCAGTGCTTCACGCAAGGGCGTGCGGGAGATGCCGAGCATCTCGCAGAGCTGCCGCTCGGGAACGCGGGCGCCGTCGGGAATGTTGCCCTCGACCACGTAGTCGCGCAGCCGCAGCAGGATCTCGCCATGAAGCGAAGCCTCCTGGCGGTCGCCGCCGTTTGCGGCCTGCGGGGTGATCGGAACCCCGGTGTCGGGAATCGTGGATTTCATTTGCAGCACAGTAGTTTGCCCGTTTGGTCACGTCGACGTCCACAATCGAATACCAAATTTCGATTGAAATGACAAAAAATGAATGCAAAATGACCTTCAGAGCCGGCTAGAATCCGCCGACAGGGAGGTTTTCATGCATCAAGGACGCCATTTCCTTCAGATTCCGGGCCCGAGCCCGGTCCCCGAGCGCGTCCTGCGCGCCATGGACATGCCTGTCATCGACCACCGCAGCGCCGAATTTGGCGAGCTCGGTCGGGCCGTCCTCGAAGGCAGCCAGACAATTTTCCAGACCAGGGGCCCGGTCATCATCTTCCCCTCGTCGGGGACAGGCGCCTGGGAGGCGGCGATCGTCAACACGCTGTCGCCGGGCGACCGGGTGCTGATGGTCGAAACCGGCCATTTCGCCACCCTGTGGCGCCAGATGGCGGGCCGCTTCGGCATCGAGGTCGATTTCGTCCCCGGCGACTGGCGCCGCGGCGCCGATCCCGCGGTGATTGAAGCAAAGCTCACCGAGGACAAGGCGCGCGCGATCAAGGCCGTGATGGTCGTGCACAATGAGACCTCGACCGGCGCCACCAGCCGCATCGCCGAGATTCGCGCCGCGATCGACCGCACCGGCCATCCGGCGCTGCTGATGGTCGACACCATCTCCTCGCTCGGCTCGGTCGACTATCGCCACGACGAATGGAAGGTCGATGTCAGCGTCAGCTGCTCGCAGAAGGGTTTCATGCTGCCGCCCGGCCTCGGCTTCAACGCGATCTCGGAGAAGGCGCGCGCGGCTGCGAAGACCAACAAGATGCCGCGCTCCTATTTCGACTGGGAGGAGATGCTCAAGCCCAACGCCAACGGCTTCTTCCCCTACACGCCGGCGACCAACCTGCTTTACGGCCTGCGCGAGGCGATTGCGATGCTGCGCGAAGAAGGGCTCGACAACGTGTTCGCGCGGCATCAGCGGCTTGCTGCCGCAACCCGCGCCGCCGTCACTCATTGGGGCCTCGAAGTGCTGTGCCAGGAGCCGGCCGAATTCTCACCGGTGCTTACGGCGGTGCTGATGCCGCCCGGCCATGATGCCGACCAGTTCCGGAAAGTCGTGCTCGAGAACTACAACATGTCGCTCGGCTCCGGGCTCTCGAAGGTTGCGGGAAAAGTCTTCCGCATCGGCCATCTCGGTGAATGCAATGCGCTGACGCTGCTCGGCGCGCTCACCGGCGTGGAGATGGGCCTGTCGGTTGCCGGCGTGCCGCACCGCTCCGGCGGCGTCGACGTCGCGATGAAGCTGCTGGAGCAGCGCCCGCAGGGCAATGCATCGCCGCATCTGAAAGTGGTCGGCACTTAAGTCGCGCGGGACACGCGAGCAGCAATCATAAAAAAGCAATCAGGGAGGGTGGAGATGGGTATCAGGTTCAAGGCGACGCACGTCGTGCTGGCGATGCTCTGCGCGATGTATTTCATCACCTATGTCGACCGGGTGAACATCGGCACCGCGGCGAGCGAGATCCAGAAGGAGCTGGGTCTCTCCAATACCCAGCTCGGCCTCGTCTTCTCCGCCTTCGCCTATCCCTACCTGCTGTTCCAGGTAATCGGCGGCTGGGTTGGCGATCGTTTCGGGCCGCGCAAGACGCTGTTCTGGTGCGGCATGATCTGGGCGGCGGCGACCATCATGACCGGCTTCGTCAACGGTCTCTTCGCGCTGTTCATCGCGCGCTTCGCACTTGGCTTCGGCGAGGGCGCGACGTTCCCGACCGCGACGCGCGCGATGCAATACTGGACGCCGGCCAACCGCCGCGGCTTCGCGCAAGGGCTGACCCATTCCTTCGCCCGGCTCGGCAACGCCGTGACGCCGCCGGTGGTCGCGCTGTTGATCCTGTGGCTGACCTGGCGCGGCGCCTTCGTCGTGCTCGGCTTCGTCAGCCTGATCTGGGGCGTGGTCTGGGTCTGGTACTTCCGCAACGAACCGAAGGAGCACGCCTCCATCACGGAGGCCGAACTCGCGACGCTGCCGCCGCGCCCGACCGGGGAGCGGCCGCGTGTGCCGTGGGGCCCATTGCTCGGCCGGATGTGGCCGGTGACGCTGACCTATTTCTGCTACGGCTGGTGCCTGTGGCTGTACCTGAACTGGCTGCCGCTGTTCTTCAAGAACAACTACAGTCTCGACATCAAGAACTCGGCGCTGTTCGCCTCCGGCGTCTTCTTCGCCGGCGTGGTCGGCGACAGCGTCGGCGGCGTGCTGTCGGACAAGATCCTCGACCGCACCGGCAATGTCCGCCTGGCGCGGCTGAGCGTCACCGTTGCGGGGTTTGCGGGGGCGCTGCTCTCGCTGTTTCCAATCCTGTTCGTCCACGACATCACCATCGTCGCGCTGTGCCTGTCGGCCGGCTTTTTCTGCGCCGAGCTCGTGATCGGCCCGATGTGGTCGATCCCGATGGACATCGCCCCGAAATATTCGGGCACCGCGTCGGGGCTCATGAATACCGGCTCGGCCTTCGCCGCGATCGTCTCTCCGCTGGTCGCGGGCTTCGTGATCGATGCGACCGGCAATTGGTACCTGCCGTTCCTGATGTCGATGGGGCTGCTGCTGCTGGGCGGCTTTTCCGCCTTCCTGATGCACCCGGAGCGCCCGTTCACGGACGCTGAGGGGCGGGTGCCGTCCGGAAAGGTGGTGCCGGCGGAATAGGGGTGGCGGAGGTCCGCCGCTGATGCATGGGAGACGCCTTAAGGAGAGGGGACAAGCCGGTCAAATGGTGCTATTCGGCGGCCATCAAAATCAAGGCAAGACCGGGAAGGACGCCGATGACCGTGCATACTGGAAGGCATTTCCTACAGATTCCAGGACCGACCAACGTGCCCGACCGCGTGCTGCGGGCAATGGACATGCCGACGCTGGACCATCGTGGTCCGGAGTTCGCCGAGCTCGGTTTCGGCGTGCTTGCCGCGATGCAGCGCGTATTCCGCACCAAGCAGCCCGTGATCATCTTCCCCTCGTCCGGTACTGGCGCCTGGGAAGCGGCGATGGTCAACGTGTTCTCGCCCAGCGACAAGGTCTTGATGTGCGAGACCGGCCAGTTCGCCGTGCTGTGGCGCGGCATCGCCGAAAAATTCAAGATCGACGTCGATTTCATCCCGAGCGACTGGCGCCATGGCGCCGACCTCGCCGAGATCGAGAAGCGTCTGAGCGCCGACAAGCAGCACAAGATCAAGGCGGTCTGCGTCGTGCACAACGAGACCTCGACCGGCTGCGTGACGCCGCCGCTGGAGGTGCGCAAGCTGCTTGACCGCGTCAAGCATCCGGCGCTGTTGATGGTCGACACCATCTCCGGCCTCGGTTCGATGGAATACGAGCACGACGCCTGGGGCATCGACGTCTCGGTCGCCGGCTCCCAGAAAGGCCTGATGCTGCCGCCCGGTCTCAGCTTCAACGCCGTCTCGGAGAAGGCGCTCGCCGTTGCCAAGGCCAACCCCGGAATGCGGTCCTATTGGGACTGGCAGGAGGTCATCAGCTTCAACAAGCTCGGCACCTTCCCCTACACGCCCGCCACCAATCTGCTCTACGGCCTGCGTGAAGCCGTGAAGATGCTGGAGGAGGAGGGGCTGGAGAACGTCTGGACCCGCCACAAGCGCCACAGCGCGGCGACGCGCGCTGCAACCAAGGTCTGGGGGCTGGAGACGCAGTGCGCCGATCCCGCCGCGCATTCGCCGGCGCTAACCGGCGTGCGCGTGCCTGATGGCCACGATGCCGACGCCTTCCGCAAGGTGGTGCTGGAAAACTTCGACATGTCGCTCGGCACTGGCCTGAACAAGGTCAAGGGCAAGGTGTTCCGCATCGGCCATATCGGCCATTTCAACGATCTGATGCTGATGGGCACGCTCGCCGGCGTCGAGATGGGCCTGGATCTTGCAAAGATTCCGCACCGGAGCGGCGGCGTATTGGCGGCCATGGACGTCCTGAAGGGACGCGACGTGGTGCCGATGGCCAAGGCCCAGGTGGCTTAAGGGCTCAGGTGGCCTGAACTTAACTTGGAAAGTGAGCGCGCGATGAACGCACCGACGACGACCAACGAAGACCTGCTCTACTCCGTCACCGACGGCATCGCGCGGATCACCTTCAACCGCCCCCAGGCGCGCAACGCCATGACCTTCGCCATGTATGACCGCATGGCGGAGATCTGCACCGAGATCAACGGCGATCGCTCCATCAAGGCGTTGATCCTGACCGGCGCCGGCGACAAGGCGTTTGCCTCCGGCACCGATATCTCGCAGTTCCGCGCCTTCAAGACCGCGCAGGACGCGCTCGACTACGAGGCCCGCATCGACCGCGTGCTTGGCACACTCGAGCAGTGCCGTGTGCCCGTGATTGCGGCGATTGCAGGCGCCTGCACCGGCGGCGGCGCCGGCATTGCCGCCTGCTGTGATCTCCGGATCGGCACCGAGACGACGCGGATCGGCTTTCCGATCGCGCGCACGCTCGGCAACTGCCTGTCGATGTCGAACATCAGCCGCGTCGTCTCGCTGGTCGGCCCCGCGCGCACCAAGGATATGATCTTCAAGGCACGCCTGGTCGAGGCGCAGGAAGCGCTGGCGCTCGGCCTGCTCACCGAAATCGTCTCTGATGTCGAGACGCTGCAGCGCCGTGCGGACGAGACCGCAAAGCTCGTCGCGAGCCACGCTCCGCTCACGCTGGAGGCAACCAAGGAAGCGGTGCGCCGCATCCGCCGCACGCTGTCGCGCGAGGAAGGCGAGGACCTGATCCTCAAGGCCTATATGAGCGAAGACTTCCGCGAGGGCATGGACGCCTTCCTTAACAAGCGCGCGCCCGTCTGGAAGGGCAAGTAGCGCGCACTTGGCTTTTCGCGCCGGATATGCGGCGCGAAAAGCCAAGGCGATTGCTGACGTCAATCGTCAGCCGTTCAGCGCAACTCCAATTGTCACAAATGTTTCAATCAGTTCCGTCGATCGGAACCGCGATTGCGTGCGTACGCGTCTGCGCGTTCACGTTGACGGCACGACGAGCTCGGGCATAAGATCGCAAAGGTTGCATTCCACCGTCTCGTTTTTTCCGAGGCAGCGGGGCGGCCGCGTGATTTTAAGTCGAGTTGAATTGAGCGACGTGAATTGTGTGAAGCGTTCCGGCCGATCGTGCCGCAACCCGATGTCATTGAACTGAAATTAAACTGAGGACGTAGCGACGTAGCTTCCACGACGACGCGAGCCGCGCCAGAATTTCATTGCTGCTGACCATCCCACGCCAGGCACGGCCTTGCGAACACGCCAAGACCCTTAAGCCAAGATCTTTTAGCCAGAACTTCTTACCCAAGACTGACCAGTCAACACTGTCGAGTCACGTCTGATTTCTCAGACCGATTAGTCACGTCGCCGCGCCCTCATGCGGCGGCGCCTTCATGGCAACGCAGGCAGGGATTTTTCCATGACCAACCATACGCCGGTTTTCACCTCGTCATCCGCGACGGGCAGCTTCACCGAATTCGCCAATCTCAACGATTCAACCACGCTGCACACGCTTTCGGGAACGATGAGTTTCAAGGACAGCGACAAGACCGACACCCATATGACGACCGCGACGCTGCATTCCGCGGTGGTGTCGGGCGGAACGGTTGTTCCTGCCGCCTCGCTTGCGCATTTCCAGGCCGCGATGCAATCGCAGATCCTGAGCGATTCAAACGGCAACGGTCAGCTCAAATGGAGTTTTAGCGACCAGGACCAGGATTTCGATTTCCTCGCCAAGAACCAGACGCTGGTCCTGACCTACGACGTCAAGGTCGCCGACAACCACGGCGGCTTCGCGATCCAGACCGTCAAGATCACGGTCACTGGCACCGACGACAAGCCTGTCATCAACATGACGACGGCGGCGACCGTCACCGAGCAGACCAACCAGACACTGTCGCTCTCACCCGACACGGTTCACGTCGCGCTCAACTTCACCGACGACGACCTCGCCAACACCGGCCACACCGCGACCGTGATCGGCGTATCCGCCTCCGGCGCCACCGCAGGGCTCCTGCCGGGACCGTTCGGCGATGCCGAGCTGATGTCGTTCTTCCACGTCGACAACGTCGTCAAGACGTCGGGCTGCTCGACCGGCACCATCAACACCACCTTCTCCGCGCCCGATCTCGCCTTCGACTATCTTGCGGCGGGGCAGCACCTCGACGTCACCTACACGGTGCAGCTCGACGATCACGCCGGCGGCGTTTCGACCCAGACAGTCACGGTCACCGTGGTCGGCACCAATGACAAGCCGGTGTACCTGTCGTGCCCGGAATCAGCCGCGCTCGTCGAGGATCAGAATGTCAGCCCGACCGGCAATCTCACCGCGCATGACAGCCTGTTCTTCACCGACATCGATCTCGCCGATGCGCACACCGTCTCGACGACGGTCACCGCGACCCGCTCGGGCGGCGGCGCAATACCCCTCACCAACGCACAATTGCTGGCTGCGTTCGGCACCGCGCTGCAGGATTCGACCGGCCATCTGATCGGTGAGATCGACTGGAATTTCGCGCTGGCCAACTCCTCGACCAATTTCCTCAACGGCGGCGAGACGCTCAAGCTTGTCTATCACGTTGCAGTCGACGACGGTCACGGCGGCTCCACCACCCAGGACGTCACCATCACCATCCTCGGCGTCAATCATCCCGTTGTGATCACGAGCGGCGCGGAAGCCTCCACCGTCGTCGAGCAGGACGCGACCACGGGCTCTTCTGCGCCTGACACGACACCGACAACGCCTGCGGGCACGCTCGCCTTCACCGACCAGGACACCAGCGATACGCATTCGGTGACGGTCACACTGGATACGAGCTCCGGGCCGACGCCGCCGGCGGCGACGCAGGCCGATCTTGCCGCGGCGCTGACCACGGTGCTGCACGATTCCACGGGCACCGGCACCGGCAGCATCGACTGGAATTTTGCGATTCCCGACAAGGACCTCGATTACCTCGCCGCCAACGAGACGCTGACGGTGAACTACAACGTCAAGATCGCCGACGGCTCGACCAACTCGACGCAGACGGTCTCCGTCGTCATCACCGGCGCCAATGACGCGGTGGCGATGACCGGCGGACCAGGATCAGCCTCACTGTCAGAGCAGGCCGGTGTGACCGGGTCGAACTCGATGGACACGACGAGCCCGCTGCCGACGGGGTCGCTGAGCTTTGCTGACGTCGATCTGTCGGACGTCCACTCGGTGAGCGTCGTGCTGAACTCCGCGGTGTGGTCGTTCGACCCGAGCTTCGTGCCGTCGGATACGCTGGCGGACCTCCAGAATGCACTCACCACGGCGCTGCACGATTCGACTGGAGCGGGTGTGGGCAGCATCGACTGGACCTTCTCCATCCGGGACGGCGACCTCGACTTCCTCAGCCTCGGCGAGACGCTTACCGTGCAATATGACGTCATCGTCGCCGACGGAAGCACGACCTCGACCCAGACGGTGACTGTCACGATCAACGGCGCCTCGGATCCGCTGCTGGTGGCCCCAGTCACGGTGGAGACGTCCGACACCGCAGTGGCCGACACCGGCACCGTGCTCGCCAGCGGCGCGATCTCCGATGTGAGCCATCCGATCGACCTGTCGACGCCGCGCAGCATCTCGGAGGTGAACGGCAGTGCCGCCAATGTCGGCGTGATGGTCGCCGGCGCCCATGGCTCGCTGCTGCTCAATTCCGACGGCAGCTACGCCTATTATGCCGACTCCTCAGTCGATCCTCTCCAGGCCGGCGATCATGTCAGCGACGTCTTCAACTACACCGTCGATGACGGTCAGGGCCATCAGTCCGCCACGACGCTGACCTTCAATATCGCGGGGGTCAACGATTTCCCTGTCATCACGTCGGCCAATGTGAGCGGATCGGTGACCGAGGACGCGGGCCCCGCCTCGATCGTCAACGGCGATTTCGAAGCCGGAAATCTTACGGGCTGGACCACTGTCGGGTCGCATATTCACGTCGCGCAGTATGAGCTTGGCGGCAGCTTCGGTCATTATTCGGTACAACTTGCACCGACCAGCGGCACAGAGACGCTGTCGCAGGCCATCGCGACCACGCCCGGCCAGCACTACTTCCTCAGCTTCGACCTCATCGGCGATCCTGAGCAGGCCAACACGCCGTTCTCGGTGACCTGGGACGGCGTCACGCTGATGTCGACCGGCATCACGCCGGGCATTCATCACTATGCGTTCGACGTGACCGGCGATCCCGTGCTGTCCTCCTCGACGCTGCAATTTGCCTACGACGACTCCACGGACGGCATGATCCTCGATTCCGTGAACGTCAGTCCGGCGACCGGGCCTGCGACCGAGTCCATCGACGGCTCGTTCTCGTTCTCCGACGCCGAGACCACCGATACGCATACGGTCAGCTACGCGCCCGCCAGCAGCGGTTACGTCGGTACGTTCTCGCTCGATCCGGTCAGCGAGTCCGGCGGGTCCGGTACGGTCGGCTGGCACTTCGCGGTCAACAATGCCGACATCCAGTTCCTGGCGCAGGGGCAAACGCTGACCCAGGATTATTTCGTCACGGTCGACGACGGTCATGGCGGCACGGTTATTCAGGATGTCACCGTCACCGTCGACGGTACCAACGATGCGCCAACCGCGGTGAGCGAGACCGTGGTCACGGATGCCGGTGCCGGCGGCTCGTTCGCCATTCCGGCCTGGGCTCTGGCGCTGAACGACACCGATCCCGACACCACGGATCAGGTCTCGCTCGGCAGCGTCACGTCGAGCTCAGGCGGCAGCGCCGGCGCCGCCTTCGGATTTGCCTTCTTCACCGACGACGCAACGGCTGGTGGCTCGTTCAACTACACGGCCTCCGACGGGATGACGTACTCGTCCAATACGGCGACCGCGACCGTCATCAACAACGCTGCGAGCGCCTTGGTGCTGAACGGGACCAGCGGCGACGATATCCTCGTCGCCACCAACGGGACCGAGGCGATGAACGGAGGCGGCGGCAACGACGTCCTGATCGGGACGCCGGCCGGCCATGTCATGACCGGTGGCGGCGGCAACGACACCTTTGCCTTCCTGCAACCGCCGACTGCGCCCGGCCAGATCATGGACTTCAACAACACCACCGAGCATGACCGCATCGCCATCTCCGCGAGCAGTTTTGGCGGCGGCCTGACGGCGGGGATGGACGTAAGCTCGACATTCGAGACCTCCGCCGACAACAGCTTCTCCGGTGCGGCCGAATTCCACTTCGATACCGGCAGCCAGACGCTCTATTTCAGCGCGGATGGCACGCAAGGCTCGGCTGTCGCGGTGGTGGCCGTCCAGGCCGGCGCGGTGATCAATCCGCACGACATCCTGCTGGTGTAGCCGACCGGCGCACCTGTGTTGCGAAAAGGCGCGGGCTCCGCAAGGGGCCCGCGCTTTTTTGCGGGGCGGCCGTGCTTGCAATCGGTCTCATTCCAAAGTCATAAGCGGTGCGACGCCGGCCCGGCTTGAACTGACCGGCGTTCGCCCGCACAATGCAGTCCGCCCGACATCGCGAATTGCCAATCCAAACAAGAACATAGGGAAGATGCGCGTGAGACATGGAATGAAGGCCGCAATGACGCTGGCGGCCGTGCTTTGCGGGACGCCGGCTTTTGCCGGCTGGGAGCCGACAAAACCCGTCGAGATCGTGGTGGCGGCGGGCGCGGGCGGCGCCTCCGACCAGATGGCGCGGATGATGCAGGCCGCGATCCAGAAGAACAATCTGATGAAGCAGCCGATCGTCGTCTCGCTGAAGGGCGGCGCCTCGGGCGCGGAAGCGCTGATGTACATGAAGTCCAGCGAAGGCGACCCGAACAAGGTGCTGATCGCCTATTCGCTGATCTACATGCTGCCGCTGTCGGCGAAGATCCCGTTCAACTGGCGCGAATTGACCCCCGTCTCGGTGATCGCGCTCGACCAGTTCGTGCTGTGGGACAACAGCGCCGGCCCCAAGACGGTGAAGGAATTCGTGGCGGCTGCGAAGGCGTCGGGCTCGCCGTTCAAGATGGGCGGCACCGGCTCCAAGCGCGAGGACCATGTGCTGACCGTGTTCCTGGAGCAGAAGACCGGCGCGAAATTTTCCTATCTGCCCTACAAGTCCGGCGGCGAGGCCGCGACCCAGCTGGTCGGCAACCACACCGAATCCAACGTCAACAACCCGAGTGAAAACCTCGAGGTCTGGCGCGCCGGCCAGGTGCGTCCGCTCTGCGTGTTCGACAAGGAGCGCATCTCCTACACCAGCAAGGTGACGGATACGCAGTCATGGGCCGATATCCCGACCTGCAAGGAGGAGGGCGTCGACGTCCAGTATCTGATGCTGCGCGCGATGTTCCTGCCCGGCAAGGTCACGGCCGAGCAGCAGTCGTTCTATGTCGAGCTGTTCCACAAGGTGACGCAGACCTCGGAATACAAGGACTACATGGAAAAGCAGGCGTTGAAGCCGATCTTCCTCACCGGCAAGGACATGGTGCAATTCCTCGAGGAGGACGATGCCATCAACAAGTCGCTGATGACGGAAGCCGGTTTCGTCGCGAAGTAGCCGTCTCTCTTCTCCCTCGCCCCGTTCTTACGGGGAGAGGGTGGGGTGAGAGGCTCTCTCCACGAGTCGAGCCCGTGGAAAGAGCCCCTCACCCGGCGCTTCGCGCCGACCTCTCCCCGTAAGAACGGGGCGAGGTGAACAATTCCCAGCCTTGCATCAGAGCTCATGTCCCAAACCGATCTTGAAATCGTCGTCGACGATCCGACCGCGCCTGAAGACGACTCTCCCTCCGTCGTCTCTTCCGGCACAGTCGAGATATTCGTCTGCCTCCTGCTGCTCGCGCTGGCCATCACGCTCGGCTACGACAACTGGCGTACCGGCGCGTCCTGGGATGCGACCGGGCCCGAGCCCGGCTATTTCCCGTTCTATCTCTCCGTCATCCTCGGTGGCGGCAGCCTCTACGGGCTGATCATGGCACTGTTGGCACGCCGTGCGGCGTCCGAAAGCTTCGTCACGCGCGCGCAGGCGCGCCGTGTGATGGCGGTCTTCGTGCCGACGCTGCTGTTCTGCCTCCTCACGCAGTTCCTCGGCCTTTATGTCGCGAGCTTCCTCTTGATCGCGGGCTTCATGCGCCTGGTCGGCAAGATCGCACTGTGGAAGTCGCTGCTCACCGCCTTCCTGTTCACGGCGATCATGTTCGTCACCTTCGACATCGCCTTCGACGTCATCATGCCGAAAGGGCCGCTCGAAGCGGCCTTCGGCCACTAGGGCGGGCCCGCGATGGAAGCTCTCGGTCTCCTGCTTCACGGCTTCGCTGTCCTGCTGACGTGGAAGACGCTCCTGCTGATGATGGTCGGGCTGGTGCTCGGCATCTTCGTCGGCGTGCTGCCGGGTCTCGGCGGCCCCAACGGCGTTGCGATCCTGCTGCCGCTGACCTTCACGATGGATCCGACCTCCGCGATCGTGATGCTGTCGTGCATCTACTGGGGCGCGCTGTTCGGCGGCGCGATCACCTCGATCCTGTTCAACATTCCCGGCGAAGCCTGGTCGGTCGCGACCACGTTCGACGGCTATCCGATGGCCCAGCAGGGCAGGGCGGCGGAGGCGTTGACCGCAGCGTTCACGTCCTCCTTCATCGGTTCGCTGGTCGCCGTGCTCCTGATCACCTTCCTCGCGCCGATGATCTCGTCCTTTGCGTTGAAGTTCGGCCCGCCGGAGTTCTTCGCGGTGTATCTGCTGACCTTCTGCTCCTTTGTCGGTCTCGGGCGCGAGGCCAAGCACAAGACGGTCATCTCGATGTCGCTGGGGCTGCTGCTGGCCGGCATCGGCATGGACACGGTGTCGGGCAATCTGCGCATGACCTTCGGCTCGTCCGAGCTGCTGCGCGGCATCAACTTCCTGGTCGCCGTGATCGGCCTGTTCGGCATCAGCGAGATTCTGCTGACGATGGAGGAGCGGCTGGCGCTGCGCGGCCATGCGGCGAGCATTTCGCTCCGCGTCGTGCTCAGTGTCTGGAAGGATCTGCCGAAATATTGGGTGACGCTGCTGCGCTCCTCTTTCATCGGCTGCTGGCTCGGCATCACCCCGGGCGGCGCGATTGCGGCGTCCTTCATGGGCTACAACCTCGCCAAGCGCTTTTCCAAGGACCCCGAGAGTTTTGGCAAGGGCCGCATCGAGGGCGTGTTTGCCCCCGAGACGGCGGCGCATGCGTCCGGCACTGCGGCACTGCTGCCGATGCTGGCGCTCGGCATTCCCGGCTCCGGCACCGCGGCGATCCTGCTCGGTGGCCTGATGGTGTGGGGGCTCAATCCCGGCCCGCTGCTGTTTGTCGAGCATAAGGACTTCGTCTGGGGCCTGATCGCCTCGATGTATCTCGGCAATGTCGTCGGCCTCGTGCTGGTGCTGACGACGGTGCCGATCTTCGCCTCGATCCTGCGCGTGCCGTTCGCGGCGGTCGCGCCGATGATCGTGGTGTCCTGCGCGATCGGCGCCTATGCGATCCAGAACGCGATGTTCGACATCTGGCTGATGCTGGGCTTCGGCATCGTCGGCTACGTCTTCAAGAAGATCGGCATTCCCCTGGCGCCGTTTACGCTTGCCCTCGTGCTCGGCAATCGCGCCGAGGACGCCTTCCGCCTGTCGATGATCGGCTCCGGCGGGACCCTGAAGGTGTTCTGGTCGAACGGACTGGTCGGGTCGATCACGACCCTGGCGATCGTGCTGCTATTTTGGCCGGTCATCGATGGGCTGTTTGCCCGTGTCGGATGGACGCACCGGGCCAAGCCGGCTCCGCGCTAGGGCGATGGGATAATATTGTTTGAAATCAGCCGCATAGTGCGGTGGTGGTGTTCCGGTTCCGGTACCACCTCAGCTCGATTGTTTCCGGATGTTGCTGGCGCGGCACAGCCCTTGGGCACCGGTGTGCGTATATTTTGATCACAAAATCGTGCGGAGGGGAAACGCCATGAAGCGGATTGTGATTGGAATGGCGGCGGCGATGTCGCTGTTTGCGACGGGCGCACTGGCTGCGGATCTGGCGGCAAGGCCCTATGTCAAGGCACCGCTCATGGTCGATCCGGTCTGGAGCTGGACCGGCTTCTACGTCGGCGGCAATGGCGGCTACAGCTGGGGCCGCTCGCGCACCGACGTCTCCTATTTCAATCCGGTAACCGGCCTTGGGATCGTGCCTCCGGCCGGCTCCATCACCAATGCCTCGTTCGACATGAATGGCGGCATCGCTGGTGGCCAGGCCGGCTACAACTGGCAGAGCGCCAACTGGGTGTTCGGCATCGAGGGCGACCTGCAATGGTCGGGTGAGAAGGGCAGCGCCGGCTATAGCTGCGTGGGTACAGCGGTGCCTGCTGGCGGCGTCTGTCTTCCCGGCCTGACCTTCCTTCCCGCCGGCGGCCTTGCTGGTACCACGCTGACGATCGACCAGAAGCTCCAGTGGTTCGGCACGGTCCGCGGCCGCGTCGGCATCCTGGCGACCCCGAAGGTGCTGTTCTACGGCACCGGCGGTCTGGCGTTCGGCGAGATCAAGACCACGGGCACGATGACCGGCTTCAACGGCCTCGGTGCTCCGATCGCCTCGGTCGGCTCGACTTCGACGACGCGCGCCGGCTGGACCGTGGGCGCGGGTGTCGAAGGCAAGATCATGCAGAACTGGAGCGCCAAGCTCGAATATCTCTACATGGATCTCGGACGCTTCTCGTCCGGTCCGTTCACGCTGTCGCCGGCGCTTCCGATCAGCGCCAACGTGTCGTCGCGCTTCACCGACCACATCCTGCGCGCCGGCATCAACTACCAGTTCACCAGCGGTCCGGTGGTCGCGAGATACTGAGATCAACAAAGGCGTCAACAAGAAGCAAAGCCCGGCCTCGCGCCGGGCTTTGTCGTTCTTGAACGCCGTTCCGAGATCGTTCGCGTTGGACGCGCATGGTTTGCGCGCATAGGCACGTGCTTGTCTCCTTCGAACGGCTGACGTTCGAACGCAGGACGCGAAGCCGGAAACTCTTTCCTAGTGTCGCCGCACTGAATCGCCCGCGCCTTGCGAGCGGGCGAACAGGCAACGCCGTTTGTCGAGGGAAGAACTGATGACACGAACTCTGCTGGTTGCGGCTGCGATCGGAATGCTGCTCGCTACCCCTGCCTATGCTGCCGATCTGGCGGTGCCGCACATCTATACCAAGGCGCCGCCGGTGGCGGTCGATCCCGGCTACAATTGGAGCGGCTTCTATGCCGGTCTGAATATCGGCTACGGCTGGGGCCGTTCGGCCATGACAGCGGATTTCATCGACAGCAGGGGCGGCGCGCTGATCGGCTCGAGCGCAGGCAAATTCGATCTCAACGGCGTCACCGGCGGCGGACAGATCGGCTACAACTGGCAGCGCGAGATGTTCGTGGTCGGCCTCGAGGCCGATTTCCAGGGCAGCGGCCAGAAGGGCAATTTCGGCGCGCTGTGCGCCGGCGCGCCGGCAGGTCTGCAGGACGGCATCTGCACGCCGGGCCATCGCGGCGACAACACGTTCGATCCCGCGCTGCCGGTGACGTTCAATCTCACCCAGAAGCTCGACTGGTTCGGCACCGTACGCGGCCGGCTCGGCGTCGCGGTGACGCCGCGCGTGCTGTTCTACGGCACCGGCGGTCTCGCCTATGGCCGTGTCTCCACCTCGGGCAGCGTGAGCGCGATCAATGTCGGCGGCTTCCCCGGCGCCGACGGCGGCACGTTCACGCCGGTTGCGGCAAGCTTCAGCAGCAGCACGACCAAGCTCGGCTGGAGCGCAGGCGCCGGCATCGAAGGCGCCTTCGCCGATAATTGGAGCGCCAGGCTCGAATATCTCTATGTCGATCTCGGGACCGTCTCGGGCTCGCTCGCGACGCCCGTGATCACGCTCAGCGGCGCGCCGCTGGTCGTTGGCTATCGCTCGCACATCACCGACAACATCCTGCGTTTCGGTGTGAACTACCGCTTCAGTGGCACCTGACGGCGATACGAGCCAGTCGAGTCAAAAAGCCCGGTGCGAGCACCGGGCTTTTTCGTTGTTGAGGGCGTCAGGTGAGGTGCTCACACCACCTTGGCGTTCCGGAGCGAGGCGATCTCGTCGGCGCCGAAGCCGAACTCCTTCAGAACCTCGTCGGTCTGCTCGCCGAATTCCGGCGGCCGCGCCACCATCTTGCTCGGCGTGCGCGACAGCGTCACAGGCTGGCCGACCAGGCGGATGTGACGGTCCTCGTCGTTCGGCACGTCCTGCGCGATGCCGAGATGCCTGACCTGCGCATCATCGAACATCTGGTCGATCGCATAGATTGGCCCGCAGGGTACGCCGGCGTCGTTGAACTCGCGCACCCAGGTCTCGGTCGACTTTGTCACCGTGCGCTTCTCGATCTCCGCGTTGAGCGCGTCGCGGTTCTTGGAGCGGCTAGGGGCGGTCGCATAATCGGGGTGGCTGTACAGCTCCGGCGCGCCGATCGCCTGCGCGCAGCGCTCCCAGATCCGCCCGCCCGTGGTGGCGATGTTGATGTAGCCGTCGGACGTCTTGAACACGCCGGTCGGGATGCTGGTCGGATGGTTGTTGCCCGCCTGCTTGGCGACCTCCTTCTCCATCAGCCAGCGGGCTGCCTGGAAGTCGAGCATGAAGATCTGGGCCTGGAGCAGCGAGGTCTGGACCCACTGGCCCTTCCCGGAAACTTCGCGCTCGAGCAGCGCGGTGAGGATGCCCATGGCGCAAAACAGGCCCGCGGTGAGGTCGGCGACGGGAATGCCGACCCGCATCGGGCCTTCGCCCGGCGCCCCCGTGATCGACATCAGTCCGCCCATGCCCTGAGCGATCTGATCGAAGCCCGGCCGCTTGTGGTAGGGGCCGTCCTGGCCGAAGCCGGAGATGCTGCCATAGACGATGCGCGGGTTGATCTTGGCGAGGCTGTCATAGTCGATGCCGAGCTTGTTCTTCACGTCGGGCCGGAAATTCTCGACCACGACGTCGGCCTTGGCGGCGAGGCGCTTGAACACGGCGAGCCCGCGCTCGTCCTTCAGGTTCAGCGTCATCGCCCGCTTGTTGCGGTGCAAATTCTGGAAGTCCGAGCCGCGCCGCGGCCCGCCCGGCTGCTCGCCGCCGGCATCCTCCATGAGGGCGTCGATCTTGATGACGGTGGCGCCCCAGTCCGCGAGCTGCCGCACGCAGGTGGGCCCTGACCGGACACGGGTCAGATCGAGCACGGTGAAGCGCGACAGGGCTTCGGAGGCATGCAGAAAGGGCATCTTGAGAGGCTCCGGGACAGATTGCGGCCTACCATAGTGCCGAAAGAGCATGCGGCAAGCCGGCGCCGGCGCGGATGCCGCCTGTCGAAATGCAAGGCCTGAGTGGGGCTGGCCGGGCGTGGTTTGCCTGACGCGCCTTGCTGCGTTGCGTCAACGGGATCAGCGCGACAGGCGCTTCAGCTCGGCGCGCGCCTGCTCGGCCAGCGGGTCATCGCCATGGCGCGCAATGAAGAGCTCGAACGCCTCCGGCGTTCCCTTCCGGCGCGCGACCTCATATTCCTCGGTGACCGCGGCCGAGGGATCGCGGGCCATTGGCATGGAGGGCGCGCGCCCCGTCTTGTTACCTTCTTTGGCGCTGTCGTCCGCCCTGGCTTTTCCGACCATGACAGGCTGTTCTCCGATGGGCAGATGGTCCAGCCCGGCGAGTCCCGCCAGGGCCCCGATCAGACCGGCTGCATATGGCCTCAGTTTCATCATCTTTCTTTAGAAATCGCCCCCTAAAGTGGAACCTGCACCCTGTCTCGGCCCGTATGATTACGGGATTTGATGGCTAGTATAGCGTTACGGAAGGGGTTTCTGCGCGGCTGCCAAATTTAAACCAAACGTATCACTCTCAAGCTAGAATCGCTTGCCCGCGCCCCGAATCGCGCAAATTGCGTTGCCCCGGAGAGTCCCTTGGCCACGTCCGTTACCGTTAGTGCCACCAACAACGCCGACATTGACGGTTTGCTGTCGGGCTACAAATGGACCGGCGCGATTACCTACAGCTTTCCAGACGCGTCCAGCGACTACGCCAGTTCCTATAGCGGCGGCAGCGGCGAGCCGACCACCTCGGGCTTTGCCTCGGCGCCGACCCAGATGCAGGCGGCGATCAACTACGCGATTGGGCTGATCCTCGGCTACACCAACGCCAGCATCACGTATGCGGGCACGAACGGCGCCGACATCATGATCGCGCAGTCGCCCGCGGCCAATCCGACCTCCTACGCCTACTACCCCGGCAATTATGCGGCCGGCGGCGATATCTGGTTCGGGACCCATTACGATTATACGCAGGCCAAGCTCGGAAATTACTATTTCACGACCGCGCTGCACGAGCTCGGTCACGCCCTCGGCCTCAAGCACAGCCAGGAGACCGGTGGCCCCGCCAATGTCGCGGTGCCGAGCGCGCATGACGACAGCGAATTCACCGTCATGAGCTATCGCAGCTATGTCGGCGCCTCGACCTCGACCGGCTACACCAACGAAGCCTACGGATATCCGCAGACCTATATGGCCAACGATATCCTCGCGTTCCAGACGCTGTATGGCGCAAACTACACCACACAGAGCGGCAACACGGTCTACACCTGGAGCCCGACGACGGGCCAGGAGTTCATCAATGGCGTCGGGCAGCTTGCGCCGGGCGGCGGCGCGGGCGGCTCGGCCAACCGCATCTACGAGACAGTGTGGGACGGCGGCGGCGTCGATACCTACGATCTGTCGAACTACACGACGAATCTCAGCATCAATCTCAATCCCGGCGCTTCGTCGGTGTTCTCCTCAGTGCAACTGGCCAATCTCGGCGACGGCCATTACGCCTCGGGTAACATCTACAACGCCTATCTCTACAACGGCGACGCGCGCTCCTACATCGACAATGCCATAGGCGGCTCCGGCAACGACACCATCCTCGGCAACGCCATCGCCAATGCGCTGAATGGCGGCTCCGGCGACGATACGATCACCGGCGGCGGCGGCAACGACACCATCATCGGCGGCTCCGGCACCGACACCGCGGTGTATTCGGGCAACCGGTCGAACTACGGCATCACCTACAATTCGAGCACGCAGACGTTCACGTTCGCGGATCTGCGCTCGGGTTCGCCCGACGGCACCGATACCATCACGGGCGTTGAGAATTTCCAGTTTGCCGACGGTGCGGTGATGAGTGCGTCGCTCGTGAGCCTTCTCAATCCTACGGTGATCGAGTCCGCGGGTTCGACCAGCTTGGTCCAAGCTGGTTCGAACTTCTACCTCGACAGCATCAGCACCGGGACCGG